>NZ_DALZCD010000203.1:0-4537 GCF_031978025.1 Erwinia sp. | reverse complement strand
ATCGTGCCTTTACCGGCCTGGGTTTCGGCAAACGGGATCTGATGGCGTTCGGCAAACTGCCGCAGCGCCTCGCCCGCTTCGGAGTATTTCACGCCGCCGCCGCAAACTATCAGCGGCTTGTTTTTACCGGCGATCAGTCTCAGCGCCGCCGCCAGCTGGGCTTCCGTAGGCAGACGACGATCGAGCAGGTGCACACGCTTCTGGAAGAAATAGTCGGGGTAATCCCAGGCTTCGCCCTGCACGTCCCGCGGCAGCGAAAGGGTAACGGCGCCGGTTTCGGCCGGATCGGTCAGTACGCGCATGGCGTTGATACAGGCAGTCATCAGCTGTTCCGGGCGGTTGATCCGATCCCAATATTTGCTGACCGCGCGAAACGCGTCATTCGTGCTGATGCTGAGATCGTGGCTCTGTTCAATCTGCTGTAGCACCGGATCGGGCTGACGGGTAGCAAACACGTCGCCGGGCAGCAGCAGCAAAGGGATACGGTTAGCGGAGGCGGTGCCCGCGGCAGTGATCATATTAGCTGCACCGGGCCCAACGGAAGAGGTACAGGCGATGATCTCGCGACGCAGCTTCTGTTTGGCGTAGCCAATGGCGGCGTGCGCCATGCCCTGTTCATTACGGCCCTGACGAACCACCAGATCGCCGCTGTCCTGTTCCAGCGCCTGTCCCAGCCCCAGCACGTTGCCGTGGCCAAAGATGGCAAAAATCCCCTTCACGAATTTGGTTTCGACGCCATCCACCGACAGATACTGATTGTCCAGAAATCTGACTAAAGCCTGTGCCGTGGTTAATCTGATCTTGCCCATTTGCTCTTCCTTACGGTCGGGCGACAGACCGCCGGTCTGCCGCGCTTCGCCTGAGTAATCGCCACTGCGGTAATGGCCGAAAATGAAACGTGAGGCGATTATAAACAAATATTTTTTTCACTAAACCACATTACAGAAGAAACATTTCATTTTGCGAGAGAGATCAAATTATGCTTTGAAACGCCTGTCGCTAACGCATGTTTTCTGGCCGCCAGACTGTTGCCTTACCTTAGAAAGAAAATGATAACTATTAAATATATATATCAGTCAGTTAAGCGAAACAGAGCCCCTTGTTTTGACGCTTTTATTGTCTGTAGGAATCGTTACAAACGGCGGGGTAACAGGGCAGCGTCGGCGCAGAATGCGAGAGTTTTAGCCACTTCACATTTTTGGGGTATTAATTTCATTCCAGGTTGAAGTTGAAATATTTATTCCCCATACTGATTTGCACCTCATATCCGGACGCCGCTATGCGTTCAGGAGGATGCGCTGATATAGCGCGGCTGGCCTATCACAGAAGGAAAACAGAATGAGTACACAACAGAAGCGGCTTGATGTGATCTGTATCGGGCGCATTGCCGTTGACCTCTATGGTCAGCAGATTGGTGCCCGACTGGAAGATATGAGTACATTTTCCAAATATCTTGGCGGTTCGTCCGGCAATGTCGCTTACGGTACGGCAATTCAGGGCCTGAAATCCGGTATGTTAGCTCGCGTAGGCGATGAACATATGGGGCGCTTTCTGCGGGAAGAACTGCAGCGCGTAGGGGCAGATACCGAATGCCTGATCACTGATAAAACCCGCCTGACGGGTCTGGTGATCCTTGGGATCAAAGATCAGGATACCTTTCCGCTGGTGTTTTATCGTGATAACTGTGCCGACATGGGCCTGACGCCCGAAGACATCCAGGAAGATTACATTGCCTCTTCTCGCGCCGTAGCAGTTACCGGCACGCATTTGTCTCATCCTGATACCCGCGCCGCCGTCCTGAAGGCGCTGGAAATCGCTCGCCGCCACGGCCTACGCACCGCGCTGGACATTGACTACCGTCCGGTACTGTGGGGACTCACTTCGCTCGGCGATGGTGAAACCCGCTTTATTGAATCCAGCCACGTAACGCAGCAGCTGCAGGAAGTTCTGCACTATTTCGATTTAGTTGTCGGCACTGAAGAGGAGTTTCATATCGCCGGCGGCAGTACCGATACGCTAACCGCACTCAAAAATGTTCGTCAGGCAACCAAAGCGACGCTGGTTTGCAAGCGTGGCGCGCTGGGCTGCGTCGTGTTGGAAGGCGAGATCCCGACAAGCTGGGAGCAGACGAAATTGCAAAGCGGCGTGCGCGTAGAAGTCTTAAACGTCCTGGGCGCGGGCGATGCTTTTATGTCCGGCCTGCTGCGTGGCTGGCTGAACGATGAGAGTTGGGAACAGGCGTGCCGTTACGCTAATGCCTGTGGTGCGCTGGTCGTTTCACGCCATGGCTGCGCACCGGCGATGCCGACCAAAGCCGAGCTGGATGATTTTCTTAGCCGCGATAAAGAAGTAAAGCGTCCCGACCTGGACAGCCGCCTGAATCATCTGCATCGCGTCACCACGCGTAAACAGCAGTGGCCGGAACTGTGCGTATTCGCTTTTGACCATCGTAAACAGCTGGTGGATATGGCAAATGAGGCGGGCGTGGATACCAGCCGCCTGCCGGAGCTGAAGCTGCTGCTGCTGCGCGCGGCGCAGGAAGCGGCCACGGAAGCAGGGCTGGATCGCCGCAGCGGCATTCTGGCCGACACCACTTTTGGACAATCCACGCTAAATGCCATCACCGGCGAAGGCTGGTGGATCGGTCGGCCAATTGAAATGCCGGGCTCAAGGCCGCTGCGCCTGGAGCATGGCAATATTGGTTCACAACTGGTGGACTGGCCGCAGGAACACGTGGTGAAATGCCTGGTTTTCTATCATCCGCACGACAGCGCAGAGCTGCGTAAAGAGCAGGACGAACTGATTCTTGATGTCTGGCAAGGCTGTAATAAAACCGGCCATGAATTGCTATTGGAAGTGATCCTGCCAGAAAGTAATCCGGATAAGAAAGAGTCTTACTATCTGGATATGCTGAGCCACTTCTATTCGCTGGGTATTCAGCCGGACTGGTGGAAACTGCCGCCGCTAAGCCTGGAAAGCTGGCAGGCAATTAGTGGTCTGATTGAGCAGCAGGATCCCGGGTGCCGCGGTATCTTAATCCTGGGACTGGACGCACCAGAAGAGAAGCTCAGGGCAGGATTCGCGGCAGCCGCGCAGGCGCCGTGGGTAAAAGGCTTTGCGGTAGGCCGCACTATTTTTGGCCAGCCTTCACGCCAGTGGCTGCAAGGCGAACTCAACGACGAAGCCCTGATTGCTGAGGTAAAAGGTAACTATCTTCGCCTGATCGACTACTGGCGCGAAGTCCGTCCTGCGACCTGATTTTCTGCTGTTTATCCGTACTGCTAACGACATTTCCCCTTCGCTGGCAGTGCGGTTATTTTCACCTCTTTTTTCCTTTCCTTTCGTTCTACGCGTTTAAAAAAGGCAAACGTCTGTAAAGAAGCGTCGATCGTGTTTTTTTCTGTGATGCAATTCATATAGCGATGAAATAGAACCGCTGAATTCCGTTAGCAAGTGAAATTTTTTGTTCATCTGATAGAATAACCGTCAGAAGAATAGGACTAAATTTTAGCGAGCCTGAGTTAATGACTATTACCCCAACACAGCTTTCCTTGTTACAGGATGACATTCGTCGTCGCTACGATACCCTGAGTAAGCGCCTTAAACAGGTTGCTCGCTATATCCTTGATAACAGCAACAGTATCGCTTTTGACACCGTTGCCTCTATTGCCCAACAGGCCGACGTGCCGCCTTCTACGCTGATTCGCTTCTCGAATGCCTTTGGCTTCAGCGGCTTCAACGAAATGAAGCAGGTGTTTCGTCAGCATTTGATGGAAGAGACCGTTAACTACACCGAACGCGCCCGCCTGTTCCGACAGACCTCAACGGATGAAACGGCTACGCCACCGGAAAGCCCGGCTGAAATTCTTAACGTTTTCACGATGGTCAATTCCCAGGCGCTTCAACAGCTGGCGATGCAGACTAATCCGGAACAGCTGAATAAAGCGGTAGAACTGCTGGCGCAGGCGGAAAACATTTATGTCATCGGCCTGCGTCGCTCGTTCAGCGTGGCTTCCTACCTGACTTATGCGCTGCGCCATCTGGAACGTCGGGCTTTTTTAATCGATGGCCTCGGCGGCATGTTCACCGAGCAGCTTAGTATGGTTAACCCTAAAGATGTGGTGATTGCTATCAGCTATTCGCCCTACGCACGTGAAGCTGTCGAGCTGGTAGAGCTGGGTGCCAAGCGTGGCGCGCAACAAATTGCCATTACCGATAGCCAGGTTAGCCCGCTGGCCGCCTTCAGCGATGTCTGCTTTGTGGTACGCGAGGCGCAGGTCGACGGTTTTCGTTCACAGGTCGCTTCGCTGTGCCTTGCACAAACGCTGGCCGTTTCTCTGGCACTGAACAACGCCAAAGCCTGACCGCCCGCCCGACGGCAGTCAAACCCGCATCGGGCGGTAGACCGAAACTGCCAGGCATTACGTCAGCGCCCGCCGTTTTACCGGGCAATCACTGATAAAGCCCCGTAACCTGCTGCGCTGTGCATCAGCAATTTTCTTCACTCTGACGGCACCATATTTACATTCGGGCGTTC
>NZ_DALZCD010000202.1:0-7999 GCF_031978025.1 Erwinia sp. | reverse complement strand
CCAAAGGCGAATACTTCGGGCCTTTTCCGAACGGCTACGCGGTGCGGGAAACGTTGTCTCTGCTGCAAAAAATATTCCCGGTACGGCAGTGTGAGAACAGCGTATACCGCAACCGATCCCGCCCCTGCCTGCAATACCAGATTGGACGCTGCCTTGGACCGTGTGTGGCGGGGCTGGTTAGCGAAGAAGAGTATGCGCAGCAAACTGACTACGTTCGGCTGTTCTTGTCCGGCAAAGACGATCAGGTGCTGAAACAGCTGATTGGCCGGATGGAAGAAGCCAGCCAGTCGCTTAAGTTCGAGGAAGCGGGGCGGCTGCGCGATCAGATCCAGGCGGTAAGGCGCGTAACCGAGCGGCAGTTCGTTTCTAATAACGGCGACGATTTGGATGTTATAGGCGTCGCTTTCGATAACGGCATGGCCTGTCTGCACGTGCTGTTTATCCGCCAGGGAAAAGTGCTTGGCAGCCGCAGCTATTTTCCAAAAGTCCCGGGCGGCACCGATATTGCCGAAGTGGTTCAGACCTTTGTTGGGCAGTTCTATCTGCAGGGAAGTCAGGCGCGTACGTTGCCTGCTGATATCCTGCTGGATTTCGCGCTGCCGGAAAAAGATCTGTTAGCGGCGTCGCTGAGCGACATGGCCGGCAGAAAAGTCTCTATACAGAGCAACCCGCGCGGCGATCGCGCCCGGTATCTCAAGCTGGCCAGGACGAATGCCAGCACGGCGCTGGTCAGCCGTCTGTCGCAGCAGTCTACTATTCACCAGCGCTTACAGGCGCTAAGCGAAGTGCTCGATCTGCCCGCAATCAAACGCATGGAATGTTTTGATATCAGCCATACGATGGGCGAGCAAACGGTGGCTTCCTGCGTGGTTTTCGACAGCAATGGGCCACTGCGTTCCGAATATCGTCGCTATAACATTAGCGGAATTACTCCTGGCGATGATTACGCGGCCATGAACCAGGTGCTTCGCCGTCGCTACGGTAAAGAGCTGGAAGAAAGCAAAATTCCTGACCTGATCCTGATCGATGGCGGTAAAGGCCAGCTGGCGCAGGCCAAATCCGTCTTTGCAGAACTGGAGGTGGGCTGGGATAAAAATCGGCCGATTCTGCTGGGTGTAGCGAAGGGCAGCGATCGTAAAGCCGGGTTAGAAACGCTGTTCTTCGAGCCGGAAGGGGAGGGGTTTTCCCTGCCGCCTGACTCGCCAGCGCTGCATGTCATACAGCATATTCGTGACGACTCTCACAATCATGCAATTACCGGACATCGCAATAAGCGGGCAAAAGTTAAAAATACCAGCGCGCTGGAAAGCATTGAAGGGATAGGGCCTAAACGTCGTCAAATGCTGCTTAAGTACATGGGAGGCCTGCAGCCGCTGATGAACGCCTCAGTCGAAGAGATAGCTCAGGTGCCCGGCATTTCGCAGGCACTGGCGGAGAAAATCTTTTATTCGCTGAAACACTAAGCATTGCGTTGGCTAAGGCATTGTAGGAACATAGGGACAAATTCTACTCTGCCCAGACAGTTAGCGTACCTATGCATTTTAATATTCCGACCTTACTTACTTTGCTTCGTGTCGTGTTAATCCCTTTCTTCGTACTGGCTTTTTATTTGCCGTTTGAATGGGCGCCGCTGGTTTGTGCACTGATATTTATCGTGGCGGCGATCACCGACTGGTTCGACGGCTGGCTGGCGCGTCGCTGGAAACAAACCACCCGCTTTGGCGCGTTTCTGGATCCGGTTGCCGACAAAGTAATGGTGGCTATTGCACTGGTTCTGGTGGCCGGGCATTTCCATGCATGGTGGATTACGCTACCGGCGGCGACGATGATTGCACGCGAAATCATCATTTCCGCGTTGCGCGAATGGATGGCTGAAATTGGCAAGCGCAGCAGCGTGGCCGTTTCGTGGATTGGTAAAGTGAAAACCACCGCGCAGATGCTGGCGCTGTTCGCGCTGCTGTGGCGGCCGGATCGTCTGGTAGAAGGCATCGGCGTAGCGGCGCTCTACGTCGCCGCCGTCCTGACTTTCTGGTCGATGTATCAGTATTTGAGCGCGGCGCGCGGCGATCTGTTCGAACGGTGATCAATGCGATTTAAAAAACAGCAAACGAGAAAAAAGTGCGGATATTTGTGTTGACTCATTTCTTCCAGTCAGTAGAATGCAACGCATCGAAAGGCAGCTGAGTCGCCAGAAGATAAAGTAAATCAGCAGGTTCTGTTAAGAACGCTGAAAAATGCGGGAATAGCTCAGTTGGTAGAGCACGACCTTGCCAAGGTCGGGGTCGCGAGTTCGAGTCTCGTTTCCCGCTCCAGATTTAGCGGTCAGCCCAGCGCTGGCAGCAAAGCAGAATAAAGGCGCGTTGGCAGAGTGGCCATGCTGCGGATTGCAAATCCGCCTACCTCGGTTCGACTCCGGGACGCGCCTCCACTTTACACCCATGCCCGGGTGGTGAAATCGGTAGACACAAGGGATTTAAAATCCCTCGGCTTATGGCTGTGCGGGTTCAAGTCCCGCCCCGGGCACCATCTTCGACTACCGATTAAAACAAATAAAAAAAGCACCTTGTGCAATGTCGTAAGCCGCCGAAAGGCGGTTTTTTTGTGCCTGAAAATCGCCTCAGGCAGGCGAATGTCGCGCGTGGTCGTCGGCTCCCCGCGACAGGCATCCCTGCTGCCGTTGCGTACGAGGTTGGCGGACGAGTCCAGGTCCTATCCATCCGACAATCCTTGTATGTGATGCCGGCCTGTTACTACAGACAGGCCGTCTGCCGGTGTGGTGCCAGGGGGCATTACGGCGATAATTTTTCCCGGACCACGGCAAACCGCTTTCTGTCGACTATGATCCTTGTTTATAATCGTGCTTTCTTTTTCGTTAGCAAACTAATTATCAGGCTTCTATATATTGAATATTCAGGATCTTACCTTTTCCCGATTGCTCCATCTGACTGCCCAGGCATGGCGTCAGGCCATTGATCGTCGGGTAAAAGAAGAGGGCTTAACGACCAGCAGCTGGATGGCAATAGCGACGCTGGTGACGCAAACCGCTCCTGTCAGCCAAAAAGAACTGGCACAGGCGCTGGGCCTGGAAGAGGCGACGATTGTCCCGCTGGTGGATCGGCTGGTTAAACAGCAGCTGGTGGTGCGCACGCAGCCCCCGGAAGATCGCCGTAAACGCCTGATTGAAATTACGCCTGCAGGTACGGCACTCCATCAGCAGCTGGCCGGAGAGATAGAAAAGCTGCGTAACGAGCTGCTGGCGAGTATTACCCGTGACGAACTGATCGTCGCGCAGCGTGTGCTGCAAAAATTATTGAAAGCGACTGAGGCAAAATAGCGTGCGCGGTAGCCGTCCCGATCCTTTCGCTCCGCGCGAATGGGCGCCAGGCGAGAAGCCGATGCTGCCAGGCTCGCCTTCCACGCCTCTTCATCCCACTCCCAAACGTATTGCTTTCGGTCTTATTGGGCTGCTGATTTCCGTCACCGGTGCGTTGAGCAATGCGCTGGTGACGGCGAACCTGAGCAATTTACAGGGGGTGTTCGGCGCTTACAGTAATGAAATTGCCTGGCTGCCTGCCGTTTACGTCATGGGCAATATCTCTATTAACCTGCTGCTGGTTAAATTTCGCCAGCAGTATGGCCTGCGTGCGTTTACCGAAGCCTTCCTGGTGCTGTATGCGCTGGTCTCTTTCTTTCATCTGCTGGTTAATGACCTCAGCTCGGCGATTATCGTACGCGCTGCACATGGCATGGTAGGTGCGGCTCTTAGCTCGCTGGGCATTTATTATCAGGTGCAGGCGTGGCCGGCAAAGCATCGCTTAAAAGCGATGGCTATCGGTCTGGGCGCCTCACAGCTGGCTATCCCGCTGGCACGCCTCTTTTCCAGCGAGCTGCTGCAGCTGGAGCAATGGCGCGGTCTTTATCTGTTTGAGTTAGGACTGGCGATGATCTGCCTCGGCGCGGTGTTAATCCTGAAGCTCCCGCCAGGCGATCGCATGAAGGTTTTTGAAAAGAAGGATTTTCTGACGTTTATGCTGATGGCGCCGGGCATGGCGCTGTTTTGCGCGGTGCTGTCGCTGGGGCGTATTGAATGGTGGACCAGCACGCCGTGGCTGGGGATATGCCTTGCCCTCGGACTGGTACTGGTGATTGCCGCAGTGGTGCTTGAACATAACCGCAGCAATCCCTTGATCAATACGCGCTGGCTGCGTACCGGTGCCATTTTTCGCCTTGGGATCGTGATGGTCATGCTGCGCGTCACGCTGGCCGAGCAAAATACGGGTGCTATCGGCTATTTGCAGCAGGTCGGGCTGCTGAACGATCAGATGCAGGGGCTGGCGCTGGCTATCCTGCTGGGCGTGATTGCCGGGATCGCCACCAGCGCGTTGACCATCAACGTCAAACATCTCAGCTGGCCGATCGTGGTGTCGCTGCTGTTGATCATGGTGGCCTCGCTGATGGATGCCCATTCCAGCCCGTTAACGCGCGGCAACAATATGTATTTCAGCCAGTTCCTGCTGGGGTTTAGCAGCACCTTCTTTATTGCGCCAGCACTGCTACTGAATATCGGCAGCGTGGTGACCCAGCCCAAAAACCTGGTCAGCCTGGTTGTCCTCTTTGGTATGTGTCAGAATCTTGGCGGCCTGATTGGGTCGGCTCTGCTGGGGACGTTCCAGATATGGCGGGAAAAATATCACTCCAGCCTGCTGGGCGACCAGCTTTCCTTACTGGATCCCAACGTCACTGAGCGACTGTCGCAATATTCGGGGCTGTTTAACAGCCTGATTGGCGATCCCACGCAGCTCAGTGCGCAGGGGATCGCGCAGCTACAGAGTGTGGCAACGCTACAGGCAAACGTGCTGGCTTATAATGATACCTATCTTCTTACGGCCGGAATGGCCTTTGTCACATTAATCTGGGTACTATGGCGCCTGTCGCGGCTGCGCTATCTCAACTGGCAGCAGGCCAAACGCGAAGCGGAAGCAGAAAGGCAGATGCTGCAAGCCAACAACATGATGAGGAATGAATGAGTCAGCAGGAACAAAGCCAGCTCGCCGAGCGTGAACGAAATAACAAGCTACGGATCATCTCAATAGTGACGGGAGCAGGCATTGCGATAGTTGGGGTACTGGTCATTCTTTACGCCTGGCAGCTGCCGCCTTTTACCAGTGCGATACAGTCTACGGAAAATGCCTACGTGCGCGGGCAGGTGACGTTTATCAGCCCGCAGGTTAATGGCTATATCACCGCCGTCAACGTGTTGGATTATCAGCCGGTGCACAAGGGCGAGGTCATGATGACCATCGACGATCGAATTTATCGTCAGAGGGTGCACCAGGCGCAGGCGCAGCTGGCGATTAAAAAGGCCGCGCTGGAGAATAACGTGCAGCAGCGCCGAAGCGCGCAGGCGGTCATCGCCCGCAATCAGGCCGTGCTGGAAAACGCCAAAGCTCAGTTAATCAAAAGCGGGCTGGATTTAAAGCGTGTAGAGAACCTGGTTTCTGACGGTTCCCTGTCCATCCGCGAGCGCGACGCGTCTCGCGCCAGCAATGCCCAGACGCTGGCCGAAGTGCAGCAGGCGAAAGCCACGCTGGAGGTATCCCGCCAGGATCTGCAAACCACCATCGTTAACCATGCTTCAATGGAGGCGGACGTGGCGAACGCTCAGGCCGCGTTAGAACTGGCACAGATCGATCTGGACAATACGCGCATTATCGCACCGCGCGACGGCCAGCTTGGCCAGATCGCCGTACGCCAGGGCGCCTATGTGGCGGCAGGTACCCGGCTTACCTCACTGGTGCCTCAGCAGATGTGGGTCATAGCCAATATGAAAGAGACGCAGATGGCGCATATCCGGCCGGGCCTGCCGGTGACTTTTACCGTTGATGCGCTGAACGGCGAATCCTATCAGGGAAAAGTGGAATATATTTCGCCAGCCGCCGGGTCGGAATTCAGCGCGATCTCGCCTGATAATGCCACCGGTAACTTCGTTAAAATTGCCCAACGCATTCCTGTAAGGATCGCCATTACCAGTGATAAAGCGGGCCGCCTGCGTCCTGGTATGTCCGTTGAGGTGAATATCGATACCGCTGCCGGAGAGGCGAAATGATGCGTCGTGCGCTGGCGCTGTTGATCGTGGTTCTGCTGCCTGCCGGCTGCGCCACGAAAGTTGACAAGGCACCGGGATCGCTGCCCGTACCGACGCAGTGGCGCCATGAGGCGGGACCCTCCTCGCCCGTAGAAGCGGGATGGTGGCATGCCTTCGGCGATCGCGATTTGAATGTGCTGGTGGAGCAGGCGCTGAAGCACAATCTGGATATTCTTACCGCGCGTTCTCGTGTCGACCAGTATCGGGCCGAACTGCGGGCAGCCGAGGGAAACAACTTTCCAACGCTGAACGTCGGCATGGCTGGCACCCATGCCAGAGCGCTCTCATCGGTAAGCGGCCAGCCCTATGAGTATGCTGTGTTTCAGGGGTTGCTACAGGCCAATTATGATGTGGATTTATGGGGGGCGCGCAGCAGCAACATAACGGCTGCAGAATCCTCGCTGGCGGCTATCCAGGCCGCGTCTTCCGCAGCAGAACTGACCGTAGCCAGCTCGGTTGCCTCAGGCTATATGACGCTACTGGCGCTTGACGAGCAGCTGCGCGTAACAGAGGCGACGCTGGCCACGCGTGAAAATTCACTGCGGCTGGCGCAACGGCAGTTTGAAACCGGCTATACCTCCCGGCTGGAATGGGTACAGTCGCAGTCGGAATATCAGACCGCGAAAGCTCAGGTCCCGGTGCTGCAGCATCAGATCGAGCAACAGGAAAACGCGCTTAGCATTCTGGTAGGGATGAATCCTCGTGAAATCGCCCGCCAGGGGCGCTTTAAGCAGGTTGCACCACAGCAGTTGCCTTCGCTACTGCCTTCCGAACTTTTACAACGGCGTCCCGACATTGCGCAGGCCCAGCGCCTGCTGCTGGCGGCGGACGCTACGCTGGCCTCCTCGAAGGCGCGCCTGCTTCCTTCATTGAACCTTACCGCCAGCGGCACGTTGCAAAGCGCCGCGCTGCATCAGCTGGCGGATAATCCGTTCCGCCTCTGGAGCATTGGCGGCAGCGTACTGGCGCCAATTCTCAACCGAGAGGCACTGACGGCACAGGTTGACGTTTCTATGGCCTCCCGCAATCAGGCTTTGTTTAACTATGAGAAAGTAGTGCGCAATGCTTTCAGCGAAGTAAATAACGATCTGGATGCGATTGCGCGCTATAAAGAGCAGCTGGCAGAGTTACAAACCCAGGAGCAGGTGGTCAGTGAAGCGTTGCATATAGCGAACAATCGCTACCAGAATGGTTATGCCTCCTATCTGGATGCGCTGGACGCGCAGCGGACACTGTTCAGCACACAGCTTAACCAGGTACAGGTAAAAAATAATCTGCTGCAGGCGCAGATCGACCTCTACCGGGCGCTGGGCGGCGGCTGGCAGGCGGAAGCCGAAAAAAGCGGATAACAGCAGGTTAAGGCTGTTTCTGGCAGGCAGGATGATGGCGAGCACCTCAATGGCCTTGCTGGATGCCACGATGAGCGTTACCGCTGTTATCATGGTATCCAACAAGGCTATCTTTAGAGCCGTGCCGGACGCGAAATAGGATAGCGAACCGGTTGAAAGGGCGAAGGACTAAAGGGTGAAGTATTGAAAGGATGAAAGGATGAAAGGGGAGAAGGCCTGAAGGAGTGAAAAGGGTAAAGGCGCGACAAGTGAAAGATTGAAGGCCCGAATGCACTGATGCGCATGATGCCTTTCTTCGCAATGTGCCCGCGCGGCTGCTGTCAACAAGCTGCCGCTACGCTGGATTTAAAGCTGCGCTATCGTATGGCCGTGTAGCAAAACCCCCCATCCGGCCAATGTAAAGACGCTACCCGCAAATACCGACCAGACAGCAATAAAAGGCTCGGCGTGAGACCGGTGTGCTGTCATCTTTACCGCCACCGCCACCGCCACGGCCACCGCCACC
>NZ_DALZCD010000201.1:0-8142 GCF_031978025.1 Erwinia sp. | reverse complement strand
CATGGGCAGCGGTCTGGCAAAGCGGGCAATGCATCATTGTTGTTTTAACCTGTAAAAGCGAAGCGGGGTAGGGGATGTTTGGATTTTGCATAATCAAACTTTAACTTGCAAATTTTAATTTACGGTTATATCACCCTGTTTCACCGTCTTCCGTTTCGTAGTCAACATCAGATAAAAGCACTTCAAACTCCAGCGCCGTGGTGTAGCCGCTGCCGTTCAGGCTGTGCGTCACCTTGCTGATTAGCCAGGGCTGCGCGTCGATCACCGTTTTAAATCCGCTGACCCTGACCGGCGTTTCGGGGAAGAGATCCGCGCACCCCATTGCCAGCGTCAGTGAAAACTCGGCAACGCCGCGCTGCAGCTTGTCCCACTTTGCTTTCGCGGCCCGCATGGCGGCGGCTTTGGTTGCGTAAACCGTGGTCAGCGCAAACACGTTGTCTTCCGTCCCGGCCAGATAGTCGCCTTCCTTTGCCTCCGGCGTTTTGGCCGTGGCCTTTTTCTTTTTGGCCGCCGGGTGCTCCAGCGCGCGCAGGTGTTTCTCTTTCGGCTTGCGCTTCACCTTTACCTTTTTCGGCTTCGGGTCTTTGGTATGCAGCCAGCTTGCCGACACGCCGGTATACGCGCCCCGGTCGGCAATGCTGAAGCTGTGCCGGTCGCCGTCTTGCCGGGTGATGTTCAGCTGCGGAATGGGCTTGCCGCTGGCGGTTACGCCGCTGCCCGGTCGCAGGAACAGCAGCTTTCCGGCCTTCACGGCGGCCACCGCGCCGTACAGCGTGGCAAGGCGCGTCAGAAAGGCCGCATCGGTTTCCTGCGTCTGGTCGACATGGCTCACCGCCTGTGCGGCAAATCCGTCGGCCAGCACCGCCTTCAGTTTGTTACGCTCCGCTATCTGCCTCACCACGTCGCCCAGGGTGGTGTCGTGATACGACACCTCGCGCCGCGAGTTAAGCGTGCCGCGAAAATCCGCACTTCTGGCCCTGATGGTCATGGTATCCGGCGTGCCGTGGTGCTCCACCTCATCCACGGTAAACTCGCCCTTGCCGACCAGCGCCTGTCCTTTCCAGCCGAGAAAAAGCGTAATCACCGCGCCGCGTACCGGCATCGCCAGCAGCCCGTCGGCGTCGTCCAGCTCAAGGTCGAGCTGGTCGGCCTCAAAGCCCCGGTTATCGGTCAGCGTCAGCGAGATAAGCCGGTCGCGGATGTTGGCCGTCACGTCTTTAGAGTTGACCGACAGCATAAAGTCCGGGGCCATCTGCGCGCCCGCCTGTATTGCCATGCTGCTGATACTCACGACAGCAGCCCGCCCATGGTAGCCGTCACGCTGGCAGCAGCGGTTTTCGCCTGGCCGATAGCGGACGTGGCCTGGCCCGGCAGGTTTCCGGCTCCGCTTATCAGCCCGGCGGCCTGCTTCTGCAGGTCGCCAAACATCGACGTTAACGACTCGTCAACGCGCTTGAGGCTCAGCGTAAAGGTGATTTTCAGCGCGCTGCCGTTGCTTAAAAACTCGCTGTGCGAGGCGGAAAAGTTCTCCGTGACGTACATCCCGTAAATGGTGCCGTTACCGCCAATCAGCGGCCACGCCCGGCCCTCGTCGGCCAGCAGCTTAAAACTCAGCAGCGACACGGCACCGCCGGTCACCTCCGGGCGCAGCTCGCCGGTCAGGGTAATTTTTTCATCGCCCACGCCGAGGAACTGCGCCGATGCCCGCTGCCCGATACGGCTGTTTGTGGGCCAGCGGTAGTCAATATTTTGCTGCATGTCCGAATAGGGCAGCGTCTGGCGCATAAACGGCAGCAGCCCGTAAATCATCATGTTTATTCCCATCCCATTTTGCTGCGCTGCTGCGCCTGGCGGTTACGCTGCTCGCGGGCCTGATGCTCCGCCATCAGCGCCAGCGCGTCGTCTTTGGTCATGCCCGGATGCATGTGGATATCGTACTGGTAGCTGTTCTGGCTCTGGTCGCTGTAGCCGCCCGCCGCCGGTGCCGTTACCGGGCTGTAGGCCGGGCCGGTATCGGCTAGGCTCCACGGCAGGCCGTTCGGCGCGACCGGGTCGTGTTTATCCTGCGGATCGCCGCCCGGCACCTTGTCCTTTAAATCACCGGACTTGCTGTCGATAAGGTGCAGCTTTTCCAGCATCCACGTAATGCCGTTCGTCAGCTGGTCAAGCGCCTTGCCGGGTATCTTCAGCCCCTCGGCCAGCGCGTTGCCGAATTTTTTGCCCATATCCCCGGCGTTTTTCAGCTCCGTCTGCGTGGACTTCACCGGCTCCAGCAGCTTTTTAAACCAGCTCCACGCGGTCTGGATTTTGTCCGTCAGCCAGTCTAAAACCGGCTTCAGCGGCGCAAAGGCGTCGCTTATCGGCCCCGCAGCGGCGACAAAGCCATCGACCACGCCGCCCATAAATGCCTTAACCGGCTCCCAGTATTTACGGATTAACAGCGCACCGGCCACGACGGCGGCCACCACAACTGCAATCGGCAGCGTGATAGCGCCCAGCGCGGTCGTAATCGCGCCGCCCACCACGCTGAACACCGTGCCGAGCAGGCCCGCGCCCGCAATCAGCATGTTAATCCCGGCAATCACCGGCCAGGCAATCAGGCCGATAGCGCCCAGCGCACCCACGAAAATCAGGCCCGCCGTGGCGGCTTTGGCGATCCCTCCGGCCAGTACCGGGTTTTTCTGAATCCAGCCGTCCACGGTCAGCAGGAACCTGGTGCTTTTTTGGGTCAGCGAGCGCAGGGTTTTATCAAGGCCGTCATAAAGGTCGGTGCCGATAGCCTCTTTGGCGGACTGCAGCTCTTTGAAATCGCCGCCGAGGTTGTCCTGCTGCACGTTGACCAGCTTTGCCGTGCTGCCGTCCGACCCTTTAAAGGTTTTCGTCAGCCTGTCTAGCTCACCGCTGGCGGCGGATTTAATCAGCGTGACTGCCGAAGATGCCGCTTCCTCGCCAAAAATGGTCTTCAGGTATTCCGCCTGCTGGGTGTCGCCGAGCTTATTTTTTGCAAAGGATTTTTGCATCTCCTTCAGGATGGTGAAGAAAGGCCGCATATTGCCCTTGCCGTCGGCGGTCTTCACGCCCAGCTCTTTTATCGCCCTGAACGCCTCGCCGGTCGGTGCCTGCACGCGCAGCAGCATGGCGCGAATGCCTGTACCGGCCATGCTGGCGGTGGTGCCGTTATTTGCCAGCGCGCCAATCATCGCCGCCGTCTGCTCCGCGCTCACCTTTGCATTTTTCGCCACCGACGCGACGTAGGGCATGGCGTCGCTCAGGTCTTCAAATTTGGTCGCGGTTCTGTTGAGCGTCGCGGATATCACGTCGCCCAGGTGCGCGACCTCGCTGTTTGCCAGCCCGAACGCGTTTTTGGTGCTCATTAAAAGCTCGGCGCTTTCCTCCATCGTGCGGTTGTTCGCCAGCGACATATTCAGCGTCACCGGCGTGGCCGCCTTAATGTCGTCAACGTTCGCGCCCGATTTGGCGATAACGATTTGCGCCTGCGCGGCGTCGTTGGCCGAGGCCGCCGTGTTGTCGCCGATGCTGCGTGCCTGGGTACGCAGCGACTGAAAGTCAGCGGAGTTTTTATCAAGGCCGAGCGTCGCCTGCAGCGTGGAGTTAGCCAGCGCGAAGTCGTAGCCGGGGCGCAGCACGGAAGAGGCCGCGACCGCGCCGACCGTGGCCGCACCGACACCGGCCGCGCCGACGTTGCGCATTTTCGCCGACAGCTCCTGCCCTCTGCGGTAGCGCTCGCCGGTCTGGTTCAGCCGCTCCTGCTGCTGACTCAGGCGCTGCAGCTCCATTTTCTGACGGCTCAGGGTGACGGTCGCCTGGGCGGCGGCGGTTTTCAGGCGCTGCTGCTCGCTGCCGAGGCTTTTGGTGGAGATCCCGGCGGCGTTCAGCGCCTCGCGCTGCTGCTGCACCGACAGGCGCAGCCCGTTGCTTTTGGTCTGCAGCTCGCTGGCCGCCTGCCGCGCTTTTTCCAGCGCGCGGGCCTGCGCCGTGGTGGGCTTTTCAGTATTTTTAAAGGCCACGGCCAGCGCGGCCGCCTCGGCTCTGGCGTCCTTCAGGCTCTGCTGCGTGACGGCCAGCTGTACGCTTGATTTGCGAAAGCCGTCAATCTTCGCCGCCTGCGCGTCCAGCGCCTTCAGGCTGCTTTGCGTGTCGCGGATGCCGCCCGCCAGCGCTTTCGTCTGGTTCTGGATAGCCTTAAAAGGCCGCGTTGCCTGGTCCACCGCCTTCAGCAGCACCTGCAACTTGAGGTTATTCATCGGTTTTTACTCCGCTGCGAATGATGGCCTTGTGCCGCCAGTCGATAAGCTCGGCCAGCGGCATGGCGTACATTTCAGACGGCGGCCAGTGAAACACCGTCGCGATGTCCGCCATCAGGTCGTTAACGGTCAGCGCTTTGGGCCAGCTTACGCGTCCGACTTCGGCGACAAAAAACCGATCACCTTACCGGCCAGCGCAATCAGGTCGGCCGGGTCGAGGTTCAGGCACTCCGCTTTTGTCAGTGCGGGCAGGGTGATGCGCGGCAGTACGGTAATCAGCGCGTCCACGTCCGAGCCTGCGAGGTCGGCCAGGCGGGTGCCGCGCAGCGCGCCGGAATTGGGCCTGATAACATCAATGGTGTTAATCGCCTGCTCGCCACGCATAACCGGGGTTTCCAGGGTAACGGTGTTTTCTTTGGTTTCCATGATTGTTCTCTCTGTGCAAAAGGGGGTTAAGGCCAGCGCCGGGCGCTGGCTCAGGGGTTAAACGAGGCCGATATTTTTGCGGCGCTGCTCCAGGCGGTCGGTGCCGTTGACCTTCTCCACCATGTTGATGGTGTCGATTTCGATCAGCTCTTTGCCGTTAAAGGTCAGCTTGTAATAGGTGGATTTGGTGGTGATTTTGGTTTCGGTGTCCTCGCCCTGTTTGGCCTCGCCAAAATCAAACGCCTGATGTTTTCCGCGCACCTCAATTTCCACCGCGATTTCCTCGCCGGTGTCGTCGCGCTGGTACGAGCCGGTAAAGCGCAGCGGCACGGACGTTGCGCCCCACTGTGACAGCACCAGCTCGTCGAGGCCGCCGATGCTCCATTCCATATCCAGCGCGTCGTCGTCCAGGCCCATATCAATATGCGCCGCGCCGCTCATGCCGCCGCCCCGGAACGGGTCAAGCTTGCGCGACAGCTTCGGCAGCGTGACGCTGGTCACGACGCCCTGATAGCTGTTGGCGTCGTTAAAAAGGTTCATTCCCTTTAGTTTGCGTGGCAGTGCCATTTTTCAGCCCTCAGCTGTTAACGGACGCGGCGAAGTTCGCCAGGTATTTGTCGGTGATGCGCTGGCGCAGGGTTAAATCTTCCAGCGGCGGCACCGGCGTGTAGTCGTAATCAATCGACAGTTTGCCCGCCTTCAGCGTGTCCTTATCGTTGGCCGCCTCGTCGTACCAGCAGTTAGCGCCCAGCAGATAACCGGCGCTGACCAGCTCGCGGAATTTGGCGTTAATGCCCGCGATAATCTCGCGCACCAGTACCGGCGTCAGCGGCTTATCAACGGCCCACATGTGCGCTTCGGCCATCGTGTCGGCCAGCACCTGCGCGGTGCGGGTATAGTTCTCAAACGCAAACAGCGGGTCGTCGCTGCAGGTGCGGTTGCCCCAGAAGCGAAAGCCGTCCTTACGGATAAGCGTGGTCACGCAGGCTTCGTTAAGCAGGTCGGCGTCGGTGCCGGTCTGCTGCAAGTCCCAGAAGACGCCCGCCGAAATCCCGGTGACGCCGTTCACGCCGACGTTAGAAAGCGTCTTGTGCCAGCCGGTGTCGTTGTCGATTCTGGCGCGCAGGCCCAGCGCCCGCGCCGTGGCGTACGCGGTTTCGGACGCGTTGGCGGTGGTGTTCCAGGCGATAAAGTCCGGCCAGATAACCATGATTTCGCGCTGGCTGAAGTTCTCGCGGTATTTGCGCGCGTCAGAAACGGTTTTGCAGTTCCATGCCGAGACGTAGCAGAAGGCGCGCAGCTGCTGTGCGATACCGGCAAGCGCGGTCGCCACCTCTAAAGAGTCGAGACCCGGCGCGCCGAGAATGCGCGGCTTGACGTCGAGCTGGGTCTGCGCGCTTAACAGGGCTTTCATGCCGGTGTAATGGCCGTTTTCGTCGGTGGTGCCGATGATATTGGAGACGGTTTCCGCGTCGGTCGCGCCTTCGGCCACGCGCACCACGACCGTGACCGGTTTAGACTGGTCGGCAATTGCCTGCAGGGACGCGGCCAGCGTGCCTTTTTTACCGGCTTTCGCGATACCGGCCTGCACGTTGGTTAACAGTACCGGCGTGTTCAGCGGGAACGCGGTCGCGTCGGCGTCGTCGGCGGTACAGACCAGCCCGACAATCGCCGTGGAGACGGTGGAAATAGTGCGCGTGCCGTCGTTGATTTCGACGACGCGGACACCGTGATGATAATCAGACATCTGATGCACTCCGTGTGATGGGTGTGCTCAGATTGCCCGTTCAGGCGGGGCGGTGCATTCGATTGGGGTCTGGTGACCGATGAACAAACAATTGTTATTTTTAAGGAAAAGTACTATTAATAAGCGACCTAACTATTAATGTACTTTTATGCAAGTTCGAACTTGGTAGGCAAGGAGACTACGTTGTGAAATCAGAATCAACGCCTTTGGATAAGTGGATGAAAGAAAGCCTTTTTCGTGAAATGCTTTATCGACTCATCCCTTGGTCAGTAATATCTATTGTTATATATTTAGTAATATCATCAGAAAAAGATTTCTCTGCTTCTAGCTATTACGTATCGTATATGATACGCCAGATTAATATTTTTGGTGTTGTCCTTCCGGTATTAATAATTACCACAGTAATTGCAGTCATTTTCAAAGATATGGATGGGCAAGCAGTAGGGGTCTGGAAGTACCCTGGATACCTGGGAGCGATTGGGGTCTTTATTAGGAAAGTTCTTTCGGATGTACTGTTATGGGCTTATGGTTTAGCTTACAACCTTATATGTTTGACTTTAATTACTGCCGGTGTGCTGATATACAAAAATGGCTTGGGTGAAATTTCGGGTTCTTCGTCTTTCATGAGGCTGTTGCTTTTACTTTTTCTGCTCTCAATATCCTGCGGACTTTGCTATTTATTCATCCGCAGCGAAGGGAAAACAATATTTTTCACTGTATTCAAGGGGAACGAATGTTTTATCCCTCCAGTATATCTTGTTGTAGCTTTGACTGTTAGCGGTTATTTTTACATTGGTTGGGGGTAGCCTCTGCTTTATAAGGAAATCGGATTTCTGTTTTTTACAAATTAGGTTGTGAGTGCATGAAAATATCATTCATGCGCTCTTTCAAAAGTATGAATAAAAATCATACTGGCTTTATCGGCCAGATAATATCCGGTGAGGCGGTATCAACCACCTGCACGGCCTGCACGTACTTCATCCAAGCGGTAAGCGATGCCTTATCCGCATCGGTGATCATGTCGAGTCTCAACTGCGTCTGCCACGCCTGGGTCATGCTGTTGGCTTCGCTGATACGCGCCGCCTTTTCGGCTTCGGCTTCACTTACCGCTGCGGTTCGCTGCGCGTCGCCGTCCGTTACCCACTTCTCACCGTCCCACTTATCAAACACGGTTGCCGGTGCCTGCGTGGTGGTGCCCTCCGGGTAATCGCCCGGCGCGGTGATTGCTGTCGCCGTACCGTCCGCAGTGGACCAGACGGTTTCGCCACGATAATCTGCCACGGTCTGCCAGCCGCCGTCCCGGTAAACCGATACAAGGCCCGACTCTGCAGAAGGCGGCGCGCTGCTGCAGGCGCAGGCCGGAACGCCCACGCCCTGCGGCAAATATTCATCCGTTGCGCCGGTAAATTCGCCGCTCAGGCTGTCGTAGTTGTAGACCGTCAGCGTGCCAGCCGATTTTGCCAGGCCGCTTTTATCCAGTGTTGTCTTTGCCATTATGCGGCCCTTACGATGTAGTTAAATGCGACGTTCCGCGGGCGCATGGTGACCCACAGCACCCCGTCCGTCTGCGCAGCGTTCAGCTGCCTGGCTGATATCATGTTGTCGTTCAGAATAGGATCAAGAGCGTCGTTATTAGGCGCTTTCGCATCACCCGGCTGTTTTCTGGAGACGGAATCTGCCTGGTTAAACGCGGTTCCGACGCCC
>NZ_DALZCD010000200.1:0-8186 GCF_031978025.1 Erwinia sp. | reverse complement strand
AAGTTCACACGTTTACACGTTCACCCTTTAACCATCTAACCGTTTTAACAACAAATACGACATAAGGCGGAAATCAGGTGGGATTAAAACTAGCGTAATCTATTGAAAAGTAATGGTACGCCCTACAGGATTCGAACCTGTGACCTACGGCTTAGAAGGCCGGTGCTCTATCCAACTGAGCTAAGGGCGCATGGGGAACAGGGTCGGATTATACGGCGCGAAGCCGTCGAGTCAACGATTTTACTCAGCCGATGAGTCTGTTGCTGCACTATTGAACAGCCAGCGCCGAATCTGTGCCTGACAGCGGCGCGCGCTTCTGCCAGAATAGGCGCCAACCCCCGTTTCAACTTAACACAGATGGATCCTCTCTCTGATGGCAGCAAAGATTATTGACGGTAAAACGATTGCGCAGCAGGTGCGCCTTGAGGTTGCAGAAAAAGTGCAGCAGCGTCTGGCCGCAGGTAAACGCGCGCCAGGTCTGGCGGTCGTCCTGGTAGGTGAGAACCCGGCTTCGCAAATTTACGTGGGCAGCAAGCGTCGCGCCTGTGAAGAGGTCGGCTTTATCTCCCGCTCTTACGATTTGCCTGCTTCCACCAGCGAAGCGGAGCTGTTAGCGCTGATTGATAAGCTGAATGACGATGGCGACATTGACGGCATCCTGGTGCAGCTGCCGCTGCCGGCAGGCATCGATAACGTTAAGGTGTTGGAACGCATCTCGCCGTCGAAAGATGTGGATGGCTTTCATCCCTATAACGTTGGTCGCCTGTGCCAGCGCGCGCCTAAGCTGCGTACCTGTACGCCGCGCGGCATCGTGACGCTGCTGGAACGTTACAATATTGATACCTTTGGTCTGAATGCAGTGGTGGTTGGCGCTTCCAATATCGTTGGTCGCCCAATGAGCATGGAGCTGCTACTGGCTGGCTGCACGACCACGGTAACTCACCGGTTCACTAAAAATCTGCGTCATCACGTTGAGCATGCCGATCTGCTGGTGGTTGCCGTAGGGAAGCCAGGCTTTATCCCTGGTGACTGGATCAAGCCTGGCGCGATCGTGATTGACGTGGGCATCAACCGTCTGGAAAGCGGTAAAGTGGTTGGTGACGTAGATTTTGCTGCAGCTTCCGAGCGGGCAGCTTATATTACGCCGGTTCCAGGCGGTGTTGGCCCGATGACCGTGGCAACGCTGATTCAGAATACCCTGCAAGCCTGCGAAGAATTTCATGATGGAGCAGTAAAATAATGGCCACTTTTTCTCTGGGTAAACATGCCCACGTCGATTTATGCGATTTGCTGAAGCTGGAAGGCTGGGTGGAAAGCGGCGGCGCAGCCAAAGACGTTATCGCCGATGGCCGGGTCACGGTTGATGGTAAAACAGAAACCCGTAAACGCTGTAAAATCGTTGCGGGCCAAACCGTTAACTTTGACGGCAACAGCATCACTGTCGTTGAGTAAAACCGGATACAGGCTGCCCTTTGCAGGCTGAAACGTCAGTGAATAAAGGGGCAGATGCCGGTGCGGAAAGAATTCAGGAGCCGATTGGCTCCTGAATTTTTAGCTTATTTGCGACGCCAGCTGGTTCCCTGCGGGCCGTCCTCCAGTACAATTCCCATTCCGACCAGCTTGTCACGCGCGAGATCGGCCTGGGCCCAGTTTTTCTCTTTACGGGCATCCAGACGCATTTTGATTAGCGCTTCGATCTCGGCCACCTCATCGTCACCGCCCTGTGCGCCGCTTTGCAGGAAGACTTCAGGATCCTGTTCCAGCAGGCCCAGCACGCCAGCCAGCTGACGCAATTTTGCCGCCAGTCCGTTTGCCGCTGCACCGCCTTCCGTTTTCAGGCGGTTAATGTCGCGCGCCATATCAAAAAGCACGGAGTAGGCTTCCGGCGTGTTGAAGTCGTCGTCCATGGCTTCACGGAAACGGGCCTCGAAAGCTTCCCCACCCACCGCTTCGGCAAGGGGATCTGTATTACGCAGCGCGGTATAAAGCCTTTCCAACGCCGCGCGAGCCTGTTTCAGGTTGTCTTCGCCGTAATTTAACTGGCTGCGATAGTGACCCGACATCAGGAAATAGCGCACGGTCTCGGCATCGAAATAGCCCAGCACATCGCGTACGGTAAAGAAGTTGTTTAGCGATTTGGACATCTTTTCGCGGTCAACCATCACCATGCCGGAGTGCATCCAGTAGTTAACGTAAGGACCGTCGTGCGCGCAGGTAGACTGGGCGATTTCATTTTCATGGTGTGGGAACATCAGGTCGGCCCCGCCGCCATGAATATCAAAGTGCTCGCCCAGCTGCTTGCAGTTCATAGCCGAACATTCAATATGCCAGCCCGGACGTCCCTCGCCCCACGGCGAATGCCAGCCTGGCTCATTAGCTTTGGACATTTTCCACAGCACAAAGTCCATCGGATTACGTTTCACATCGGCGGCCACCTCAACGCGCGCGCCCGCCAGGAGCTGTTCCAAATCCTGGCGTGACAGCAGGCCGTAATCCGTATCGCTGGCCACAGAGAACATGACGTCGCCGTTGCTGGCGACGTAGGCATGGTCGCGCTCGATAAGCTTGCTGACCATTTCAATGATGTCGGCGATATGGTGAGTCGCGCGAGGTTCCAAATCCGGCGGCAGGATATTCAGCGCGGTGAAGTCAGCATGCATTTCCCCGATCATGCGATCGGTCAGCACATCGATAGTTTCACCGTTCTCCTGAGCACGCTTGATGATCTTGTCATCAATATCGGTAATATTGCGCACATACTTCAGCGAGTAACCGAGATAGCGCAGATAACGGGCGACCACATCGAAAGCAATAAAAGTGCGCCCGTGACCAATGTGACACAGGTCATAGACGGTGATGCCGCACACGTACATGCCAATTTGACCGGCATGAATAGGTTTAAATTCCTCTTTTTGACGACTCAGGGTATTAAAAATCTTTAGCATTGAGACATTCCGTTTTTAACGTGTGCGATCGTGATAGTGACAGGGATATTCTGACGTATTGTTAACGCAAGCGCCATGCAAAGCAAGGTTCGGCACGCTTCCCTTTATGCGGCGGTGCTGACTCGTCATCACATTTTGTGATATAAGAGCCCTCTATTTTATCGCCTGTCAGCCTGACGATCCCGCTGACAGCAGCTAAATCCACCCCTTCAACCTTTACAGGATGAGAATATGGTCACTTTCCAGACTAACCATGGCGATATCGTTATCAACACCTTTGACGACAAAGCGCCTGAAACTGTTAAAAACTTCCTGGATTACTGCCGTGAAGGTTTTTACGACAACACCATTTTCCACCGTGTCATCAACGGCTTCATGATCCAGGGCGGCGGTTTCGAGCCTGGCATGCAGCAGAAAGCCACCAAAGCGGAAATCCGTAACGAAGCCAGCAACGGCCTGAAGAACACCAAAGGCACGCTGGCAATGGCCCGTACCCAGGCTCCGCACTCCGCAACGGCGCAGTTCTTTATTAACGTGGCGGACAACGACTTCCTGAACTTCCGTGACGAAAGCCTGCAGGGCTGGGGCTACTGCGTCTTCGCTGAAGTTGTGGAAGGCATGGATGTGGTAGAGAAAATCAAAGCCGTTTCCACCGGCCGCAGCGGTATGCATCAGGACGTGCCAAAAGAAGACGTTGTGATCCAGAAAGTCACCGTTAGCGAATAATGTCGCACACGCTGTTTATCGCAGATTTACATCTGTGTGAAGAAGAACCGGCAATCACTGCCGGTTTTCTTGCTTTTTTGCGGCGCGACGCGCGCCAGGCCGACGCGCTGTACATTCTTGGCGACCTGTTTGAAGCCTGGATCGGCGATGACGATCCCAACCCGCTTCATGCAACAGTCGCCGCCGCGCTGGATGAATTACGGCTGGCGGGCGTTCCCTGCTTCTTTATTCACGGCAACCGCGATTTTCTGCTGGGTCAACGATTCGCAAAATCATGCGGTATGCAGCTGCTGCCAGAAGTGCAACGGCTGGAACTGTATGGTCAGCCGCTGTTGATTATGCATGGCGATACGCTGTGTACCGATGACGAAGGTTATCAACGCTTTCGCCGCAAGGTTCATCAGCGCTGGCTGCAAAAGCTCTTTCTGGCGCTGCCGCTGGTTCTGCGCCAACGTATCGCTGGAAAAATGCGGGCCAGCAGTAAACAGGCTAACCGCAGCAAAACGCTGGCGATTATGGACGTCAATGCCCGGGCAGTGAGTCAGACAATGAGCCGTTATCAGGTTCAGTCTCTTATCCACGGGCATACGCATCGACCCGCCATTCATTCGCTCACCGTTAATGGTCTGCCCGCTGAACGTGCCGTGCTGGGTGCCTGGCATACGGAAGGATCGATGATTCGCGTGACGATGGCCGGCACAGAGCTGATCGCTTTTCCGCTGTAAATTGCCCCGTACTGCCATTAACCGAGGCGTGCTCTTTTTAAGCCCGCCTGATAAAAGAACGTCTTACCCATCTTTCCTGACCTTCGGCACTGACAGCAGCCTTACGCAGTAAAGGCTGACCTGCTGGGCCGCTTTCCCCTCGTCCGTGACGCGATTGAACCGACGCAACCGTTTTCCTGCCCGGTGAGTCATGGTATTCTCTCAGCCCTTCCTGTCTGGCTGACCGACCAGCTTCCAGACACTGCTTGTATAATCACAGGAGTCGCACCCGCATGTCTTCTACTGCCGCACCAGCCCGCATCGCCATTGTAATGGGGTCCAAAAGTGACTGGGCAACCCTGCACTTTGCCGCGGACATTCTTACCAGCCTGGCTGTCCCTTTTCATTGTGAGGTGGTTTCAGCGCACCGGACGCCGGACAAGCTGTTCAGCTTTGCCGAACAGGCCGCAGAGAACGGCATCCAGGTTATTATCGCTGGCGCTGGCGGCGCGGCGCACCTGCCCGGGATGCTGGCAGCGAAAACCCTGGTGCCCGTGCTGGGCGTACCCGTTCAGAGCGCGGCGCTAAGCGGCGTTGACAGCCTTTACTCCATCGTCCAGATGCCACGCGGTATTCCGGTCGGCACGCTGGCTATCGGTAAAGCAGGCGCAGCCAATGCGGCACTGCTGGCTGCGCAAATTCTGGCGCTGCACGATGGGGAACTAAGCCAGCGCCTGGCGGCCTGGCGTCAAAGCCAGACTGATGAAGTCCTGAACAATCCGGATCCGCGGGAGGAAGCATGAAACCGGTCTGCGTATTAGGCAATGGTCAGCTGGGGCGGATGCTGCGCCAGGCTGGCGAACCGCTGGGGATAGCCGTTTATCCTGTCGGACCGGATGCGGAACCGGAAGCCCTGCCGATCCAACAAAGCGTGATCACGGCCGAGATCGAGCGCTGGCCGGAGACGGCCCTGACGCGCGAACTCTCGCACCATCATGCCTTTGTAAACCGCGATATTTTTCCGCTGCTGGCCGATCGCCTGACGCAGAAACAGCTGTTGGATCGGCTGAACCTGGCAACCGCGCCCTGGCAGCTGCTGAGCGAGGCTGCGCAGTGGCCCGAGGTATTCGACAGACTGGGCGAACTGGCTATCGTTAAGCGCCGTACGGGCGGCTACGATGGCCGCGGCCAGTGGCGTGTGAGGCAGGATGATGCGGCTTCCCTGCCGGCAGATTGCTACGGCGAATGCATTGTGGAACAGGGCATTAATTTTTCTGGCGAAGTCTCTCTGGTAGGCGCTCGTGCTCATGATGGCAGCACGGTTTTCTATCCTCTGACCCACAACCTGCATCAGGACGGTATTTTACGCGCCAGCGTGGCGTTGCCGACGCCGGATGCAGAGCGTCAACGGCAGGCTGAAAGGATGCTGGCCGCTATTATGCACGAGCTGAACTATGTGGGCGTGATGGCAATGGAGTGCTTCGTCGTGCCGGAAGGGCTGCTGATTAACGAGCTGGCGCCTCGCGTGCATAATAGCGGCCACTGGACACAGGATGGCGCGTCTATCAGTCAGTTTGAACTGCATCTGCGCGCGATCCTGAACCTGCCTTTACCTGCACCTGTGGTCAACACTCCATCGGTTATGATTAACCTGATTGGTACAAAAGTTAACCTTGCCTGGCTGGCACAACCGTTGGTTCGGCTGCACTGGTATGAAAAAGAGGTGCGTCCGGGACGTAAGGTGGGTCACCTGAACCTGTGTGATACCAGCCACGTCTCGCTTCAGCAGGCTTTGACCGCGCTGGCACAGGATTTACCTGCCGATTATGCCGCCGGCATCGCCTGGTCTGTGGCCCATCTGAAAAAAGACAGTGCTTAACTGTACTTAAGTATGGCTATTAATTTGCTGGCGAAAACCGTATTGTAGTCGCGTACAAAACAATAAATACATAATACTATTAAGTAATTAGAAATTTTTTTGCCAACACCAAGGGAACCATTCTCAGATTTTCTTAACAAACACGTAAATTTTGCTTCATAATCTACGTGTTCAGGGTCTGGTTTGGTTCTCCTCCCTCGCTTCACTCATCAAATTGTGCCCTTGCTTCACCCCCCTGTTTCTTCAGCTCCCGGAAAAAGCTACTATGATTTTCAGCTCTGCAGGACAAGCTGAACATTATTCCGCCATTTACTTTAGCGCCACTTATCGACAACAACCTGTTCAGGCAGGGTGCAACGTTAGGTCTGGCTTTAAAAACATGGTAAAGTCGGCTATTGACGATGGAAGCCCCACTTTCTCAGGGAGATAATTACATGTCTAAATCATTTTTTAGTAATCAGGTTATCAATGCCTCAATAAAAGATTACCTTGAGAGGAAACTGACACAATTCAGTAACGTTAAGTACGCCTATGCGATTATGAGTAAACGCAACCCTGCCGATTTTTCCATAATTTCTAACCGGCCGGAATGGTTTCAGGTGTATGTTGAAAACAACTTTCAGTTTATTGACCCTGTTCTGATCACGGCGCTTTACCGTGTTTCGCCCTTCTCATGGGATGAAAACATTATGCTGAATAAAGGCGTCAAGGTTCCCAAGCTCTTTGATATGGCACGCAACCACAATATCATCAATGGTTTTACCTTTGTTCTTCACGATCATAATAATAATCTCGTGGTACTTTCCATCATGTTGGATGAGCATTGTGACGATAACATTGAAGAATTGATCCAGACAAACAAAAGTAAATTACAAATGCTGCTGGTCAGCGCGCATCAAAAGCTGACCGAACTGTATCAGGAGCAGGCAAGAAAAACCGATTTTGATGAGATGAACACCCGGGAAATCTTCTCTAAAAGAGAAAATGAGATTATTTACTGGGCCAGTGTGGGGAAATCTTACCAGGAAATTGCGTTGATTCTGGGTATCAAGCTCACCACGGTTAAGTACCATATTGGTAACGCAGTAAGAAAGCTAGGCGTCACCAATATGAAACACGCGATCAGATTGAGCATTGAGCTACAGCTAATCAGACCGGTGCTGGCTGACGGGGAATGAGAGCGGCCAGGTATCCAGGGTCATATTTAGCGCCGGTACTTTGGCGTTAACCAGATTAATTAATATACGCTGATTATCGTCATCAACAGGCATAAAGATCAGGAATATTTTTTCTTTTTTCTCGGAAAGACTTTGTGCCTTTACAGAAATCTGCCAACCAGAACGTTTAAAAATGAGATACATAGGGTGGCTGACGATAGCGTATATACCGTCATATTTATAATGTCGGGCGTAATTGATCATTGACAAAAAAAGCAGTGCACTAACAGGCTTTTCACGCAATTTTAACGTATTCATGCGCTCTTTATCGATAAAAAGGCGGCTGGCCTCTACGTAGTTTCCTTCAGGAAGCGTAAAATCGCTAAACCATGACCGAAACGTGCCGGTAATCATATTGGGATATTGGGTTTCTATAAAGCGAAGGCTACAAACGCAGGTATCCTTGTGGACGCCAAAAACATAGGTGGTCTGATCGTTATCATACTCATCGAATTCCATTTCATTCTTGCTGCTGACCATCCAGTTAAGCCTGTCCTTAAACACTCTTTTTCTTAAACTAAATAGTTCTGTCGACTTCACTTCAGAGAGATGACGATATTTTATATCCAGCAGATCCAACATTTCAGCTATTTCCCTATTCCACTATCTACGTTATTTATGACCTTTACCAAAGCCCGCAGTAAAGCAAAACCGGTCAGGCAGAACGATTCGAAGGTTCCCGGGCACCTCAGAATACGAAAGAAAATAAATGATA
>NZ_DALZCD010000199.1:0-8188 GCF_031978025.1 Erwinia sp. | reverse complement strand
CGCTGGCGCAGGCTGCGCTGCCCGCTAAAATGGTGCTGGTATTGGGCCAGGAGAGCGACGGTCTGTCCGACACCACGCTGGAGCAGGGCGATCTTAGCGTCTCTATCGGCGGCACCGGCCACGTTGAAAGTCTTAACGTTTCCGTAGCGACCGGCATTTTGCTGGCTGAATGGTGGCGTCAGAACGCCTGAGGTGAAGCGGGCCTGGCCCGTTGATGCCGTCTGCGAACGCTGACGGCTAAGCCATTAAAAACGGGCCATTGCGGCCCGTTTTTTTTCGTACTGACTCAGTGTGCGCCACCGCCGCCGCCACCGGAACTGAACGGGGGACGGGCGAACCAGACCAGCACCAGCAGAAACAGGAAGACGCCTGCGGATGCCCAGAAAATCTCGTTAGCGGAGATAATCAGCCCCTGATTTGTGATCTGCTGCGCAATCCAGCCCGAAGCCTGATCGTGCGACATACCCAGCTGGTTCAGCCTGGCGTACATCTCCTGCGAATTAAAGTTGTAAGCGTTCACTGACTCCGTAAGCTGGCTGTGGTGCATGGCCTCGCGGTCGGTCCACATGGTTGTGGTGATAGAAGTCCCGATCGAGCCGGCCAGCGTACGCGTAAAGTTCGACAGGCTGGACGCCGCCGCCAGCCGCTCTGGCGGTAGCCCGGACAGCGTGATAGTGGTCAGCGGCATAAAGAAACAGGCCACGGCAAAGCCCTGAATAAACTGTGGCCAGGCCGACGCGCCGAAATCCATGCCCGGTTCAAAGGTATAAGCGCGCCAGTAAAAACAGACCGCATACATAATAAAGCTGAAGGTGACCAGCTTGCGCATATCCAGCCGATGGGCAAACCGGCCGATGATGGGTGACAGGATCACCGGCAGAATGCCGACCGGCGCGGAAGCCAGTCCGGCCCAGGTCGCCGTGTAGCCGTAGACCTCCTGCAGCAGCTGCGGCAGCAGCACTATCGAACCAAAATAGAGCATGTAGGCCAGGCTGATACAAAGGCAGCCGATGGTAAAGTTTCTCGACTTAAACAGCGACAGATCGATGATAGGGTGGTCGTCCGTTAGTTCCCACACCAGCAGCACGGCCAGCGCTATCACGGCGACAATGGTTAGCGTGATGATCTCCGGCGAGCTGAACCAGTCCAGTTCCTTGCCGCGGTCAAGCATCATCTGTAGCGAGCCAATCCCGACAATCAGCAGCACCAGCCCGACCGTATCGATAGGCCGGATAGCGGTTGCCGTTTCCCGGTTGCGCAATGTTTGCAGCGTCAGGATCACCACCGCCACGCCAATAGGCACGTTGATAAAGAAGATCCAGCCCCAGTGATAGTTATCGCTGATCCAGCCGCCTAATATAGGCCCGCAGATAGGCGCGACGATGACCGTCATCGCCCAAAGTGACAGAGCAATACTCCGCTTTGCAGGCGGATAGTTACTGAGCAGAAGGCTCTGCGACAGCGGGATCAGCGGCCCTGCTACCACGCCCTGCAGGACGCGGAAGAAAATCAGCATGCCCAGGCTGTTGGACATGCCGCACAGCCAGGAGGCGACGGCGAAAGCAGCGGTTGCCCAGACAAAGAGCTTCACTTCACCCACGCGCTTCGCCAGCCAGCCGGTAATCGGGATCGAAATCGCATTGGCAACGCCGAACGAGGTGACCACCCAGGTACCCTGCGAGTTAGAGGCCCCCAAGTTCCCGGCGATGGTCGGAATGGCCACGTTGGCGATAGTAGAATCCAGTACCTGCATAAACGTCGCCAGCGACAGCGCGATGGTCATCAGAACCAGCTGGGTGCCTTCAAGCGGTTTTTGTGCCACAACGGTCTCCTGCGCGCTTAGCCCGCATTTGCGTGAATGATATCGGCAATCAGCTGGTTGACCGGCGCCAGGTCCAGCGCCAGCGCATCACTTTCATAAGCGGGCTGCTGGCGTGCGCTGGTGGCAAGGACGCTGCCGTCTTTATGGCTGGTATCGATACTAACCAGCGTGGACAGGCCGATGCGCAGCGGATGACGCGCCACTTCGTCCGGGTTCAGCTCAATACGTACCGGCAAACGCTGCACCACTTTAATCCAGTTGCCCGTAGCATTTTGCGCAGGCAGCAGCGAGAACGCACTGCCGGTGCCCATATCCAGCCCGACGACTTTGCCGTGATAAACCACGTCGTCGCCATAGATATCGCTGACCACGGTCGCTGGCTGACCAATACGGACATCGGCCAGCTGTGTCTCTTTATAGTTGGCATCCACCCAGAGGTTTTTCTCCGGCACGACGGCCAGCAGCGGCGTAGTGGTAGCGATTTGCGAGCCAACCTGCACGCTGCGCCGGGACACAAAACCGTCAATCGGGCTGACGATCTCGGTGCGCTGCAGGGCCAGCCACGCGTCACGCAGCGCGGCGGCGTTCTGTTTAACCGCAGGCTGGTTTTCCAGGGAAGTCTTCAGCACAGCCGCCTGATTGGCGTTGTACTGTTCGATCGCTACCTCAAGCTGCGCCTGCGCGGTCGCAACGGCATCGCGCGCATGCTGCAGATCTTCGCGTCCGATCAGGTTCGCGGCGCCCAGCGGTTCACGGCGCTTCAAATCGCTCTGTGCCTGGGCAAGGGCGGTTTTTTGCAGGTCGATGGTGGCCTGATACTGTTTGCCATTGATGATCAGCTGATGGGTCTGACGCACGCTGGTCGCCAGTGCGGTCTGCGCCTTTTCAAAAGCCTGCTCCGCGTCCGTTTTATCCAGCGTCACCAGCACGTCGCCTTTGTGCACGCGATCGGTATTATCAAACCAGACCTTATTGACGCTGCCCGATACCTGCGCCATTACCTGTACCTGATTACCCGCTACGTAAGCATCATCCGTTTCCTGGAAATGACGCAGTACGATAAACCACCAGGCCAGCCAGGCCAGCCCCGCGATGACGAAGATGACCGCCAGCACGATGAGCGCGCCTTTGCGCTTTTTCTTTTTAGGGTTAGTAGGTTGTTGTGCTTCTGCACTCATAAGATTCTCCACGTTCATCCTGGCAGGCTCCGGAGGCCGCTTCCGGATCCGAAAATGCCAGCGCGTAAGCGCTGGCATCAGTTGGTTTGCGGCTAAAATAGCGATAAGCAGCAGCGGTTGTGTCGCACAATATGCTATCGCTGGAAAGCTTAGCGAGAAAGGGCGGCTACTGTCTCTTCTTCGTCCATTTTATCAAGGCGAGTTAACAGCTTACGCGTTATACCTTCCAGCTGGCCTTTTTCAGCCGGACTGAGGGCGGACCAGAGCAGCTGCAGGCACTGATGCTGGGGTGGCAGCAGCTGGCGCAGAAAATCATGGCCTTTCTCGGTTAAATGCAGATGCAAGCAGCGGCGATCGTTGTCGCTTTCACGACGTTCAATCCAGCCGCGCTTTTCCAGTTCATCAGCAATACGGGTGGCATTGGTACGGGACGATCCCAGCGCGGAGCTGAGTTCTGAAGGCTGAATACTGTGATTTTCCTGCGCGTCGAGCGTGATCAGCGCCATAAACAGCGTCTCGTTAATCCCCTGTGCCTTGAGCATTTTGTTGCGGTTTTCCAGCAGCTTGCTCTGCATGTGCATGCAGAGGCGCGTCAGCATAATTTCCTGTAAAGGGAAATCTTTCTGGCGGTTAGCGCGGAAATTCAGCATCTGTTCAATGGGGGCAAACGAACTTTCCATCTGGGGGAACCTCATAAGTTGCAACGGGTATTGTAACGACGGCGATACAAAGTCGTGTCTATCGGCCGGCATGGCCAGCCAACGCCATCTTTCATGTCCAGGTCACTCCTTAACCCAGGGCGTTATGCAGCGCCGGAACGGGGCGCTGCTACAGGCTCTGCCTGCTACGTCCGAACCCTGAGGCCGGGCGGAAACGACCCGCAGGCAGGAAAGGGCGATAGCGTCGCTAAACAGCTGTCAAACCCAATTGCCTGGCAGGCCGGGGTAATCAGCACGCGGGCCGGTTACGCTTGATGCTATAGCCGGAAAAGGCCGTATAGCGCCACGTAACCGGGGGGCATTACCGTTAAGAATTTAATAGTTGCAATCGAAAAAGTAACTAACCTGAATAAGTGTAAGGCTAACCATACCAGACTGTGTAAACGCTTAACAGGGCGGTATTACTGAAAGTGTTGCAATACATTATCAACTGGTTAATCCGTTATCAGCTCGTGACGAGAGCCTCGCCACCAGCTCAACAGGTTAAGCACGGTGATGAAAGCGCCGACGGCACACACACCGTGCCAGCCAGCATGCTGATAGGCCGCCGCCGAGAGCAGCGAGCCGGCGGCTCCGCCGATAAAATAGCTGGTCATATAGCCTGCCGTAAGGCGGTTGCGCGCCTCGGGCATGGCACGGTATATCACGCTTTGATTGGTGATATGCACGCCCTGCACGGCTAAATCGAGCAGGAGAATGCCGATAATCAGCGCGATCAGTGAGTGACCGCCCATTGCGGTGATCGCCCAGGAAGCCAACAGGATCAGCAGGCCAACCGTGGTGGTTAAGCGGGCTTTGCCTTTATCGGCCAGCGAACCGGCCTGACGTGCCGCGAGCGCGCCTGCAGCACCCACCAGCCCGAGCAGGCCGATGCCGCCTTCTGAAAAACCGTAAGGCGGCGAAGCCAGCAGGAAAGCCATTGAGGTCCACAGGATACTGAAGTTAGCAAAGGCCAGGCAGCCGATAACCGCGCGGGTTCTCAACACTGGCGTGGTAAAATAGAGGGTAAAGATAGAGCGCAACAGCTGCGGATAATTAAGCGGCACCGACTGTTTATAGCGCGGCAGATAGCGCCACAGCGCCAGCGCCATCAGCACCATCAGCACGCTGGCAACCCAATAAACGGTGCGCCAGCCGCCCAACTGCGCCAGGGCGCCTGCCACGGTGCGAGCCAGCAAAATGCCCAGCAGCAGCCCGCTCATCACCGTGCCCACCACTTTGCCGCGCTTTTCTGGCGCCGCCAGCGTGGCCGCCAGCGGCACCAGGATCTGCGCTACTACCGAGAACAGCCCGGTCAGTGCCGTACCCAAAAGCATAAAAGCAATATGGGTGGAAAGCGCGGTAATCACCATGCCGCCTGCTGCCAGCAGACTCATCACGACGATGAGTGCCCGGCGTTCCAGCATATCGCCCAGCGGAACCAACAGCAGCAAACCGGCCGCATAACCAAGCTGGGCGGTTGTGACGATAAAGCCGGCCTCGTTGACTGTAAGGCTAAAGGCGCGCGCGATGGTGTCCAGTAGCGGCTGCACGTAATAGTTGCTGGCGACGGAAAGGCCGGTGGCCACCGACATCAGGGCAACAAGGGCGGAGCTAAGGCCGGGCTGAGGGGATTTCATGGTGATAATCAGAAATTTAAAGAGAAGGATAGCTGGATAGTAACCTGAAAAACTATTCTGTTTATAGAGTTATTTACAATTCAAACCGGTTGTCGGCACGCCATCAATAGCGCCTTTCGGCCAGATAAGGATAAACAGGCAATCGAGAAAATAGTCGGGCGGACGGCTGACTAAAAAGCCGTCCGCCGTTTTTTAAAAATTCCAGTCTTCATCTTCGGTGTCGACAGCTTTCCCCATCACGTAGGAAGAGCCGGAACCGGAGAAGAAATCGTGGTTTTCGTCAGCATCAGGCGACAGTGCGGCAAGAATAGCGGGATCCACGTCGGTCAGCTCTGCCGGGAACAACGCCTCATAACCCAGGTTCATCAGTGCTTTATTGGCGTTATAGTGCAAAAACGTCGTCACTGTTTCGCACCAGCCCGTATCGTTATACAGATCCGCCGTATAAGCCAGTTCGTTCTCATAGAGTGCCAGCAGCAGCTCCACCGCGAATTGCTGAAGCGCCTCGCGTCTGGACGGGCTCTCTTTTTGCAGCGCTTTCTGGTACTTATAGCCAATATAATAGCCATGTACCGCCTCGTCTTTGATAATCAGCCTGATCAGGTCGGCGGTATTGGTCAGCTTGCCACGACTTGACCAGTACATGGGCAAATAAAAGCCGGAGTAGAACAGAAAGGATTCCAGAAAAACGCTGGCGATTTTCTTTTTTAACGGATCGTCGTGGTGATAGTGTTCCAGGACGATATCGGCTTTTCGCTGCAGAAAGGCGTTCTCTTCACTCCATTTATAGGCCGCCTCGACATCACTGGTATGGCACAGCGTGGAGAAAATAGAGCTGTACGAGCGCGCATGAACCGCTTCCATAAAGCTGATATTAGACATCACCGCTTCTTCATGCGGCGTCAGCGCATCCGCCATTAGCGCTGGCGCACCCACGGTGTTCTGAATCGTGTCGAGCAGCGTTAGTCCGGTAAATACGCGGAGGGTAAGCTGCTGCTCCTGTTGGCTCAGGCTGTTCCAGGCAGGCATGTCATTGGAGAGCGGGATTTTTTCCGGCAGCCAAAAATTCGAAGTCAGACGGTTCCAGACTTCCAAATCTTTTTCATCTTCGATCTGGTTCCAGTTAATAGCGTGAACGCGTTTTAGTTTCATCATATTTTAAGCGAATGCTTTCGCTCCCTTGTAGTTAACTCAGAGCGAGCAGGACACGCAGCCTTCGACCTCGGTACCGGGCAGGGCCATCTGACGCAGGCGAATGTAATACAGCGTTTTGATGCCTTTTTTCCAGGCGTAAATCTGCGCCTTGTTGATATCGCGCGTGGTAGCGGTATCGCGAAAGAACAGCGTTAGCGATAGCCCCTGATCGACATGGCGTGTCGCTTCGGCATAGGTATCAATAATCGCTTCCGGCCCGATATCGTAGGCGTCACGGTAAAACGCCTGGTTAGCGTTAGTCATAAACGGCGCAGGATAATAAACGCGACCCGTTTTGCCTTCTTTACGGATCTCAACAGGTGAGACGATAGGGTGAATGCTCGACGTGGCGTGGTTGATATAGGAGATCGAACCGGTCGGTGGGATCGCCTGCAGGTTCTGGTTATAAATACCGTGGCGCATCACCGCGTCGCGAAGCTGCCGCCAGTCATCCTGCCCGGGCAGAACGATGCCCGCTTTGGCAAACAGCGCGGCAGTTTCCGACGTGCGTGGCTGCCATGGCTGATTAACATACTGGTCAAAGTAGTCGCCACTGGCGTAACGGGATGCTTCAAAGCCCACAAACCGCTCGCCGCGCTCTTGCGCAATCAGGTTAGAGGTACGCAGCGCATGATAGGTGATGGTGTAAAAATAAAGATTGGTGAAGTCCAGTGCCGCCGGTGAGCCGTAATGAATGCCTTCACGCGCTAAGTAGCCGTGCAGGTTCATCTGACCGAGGCCGATAGCGTGCGACTGCGCGTTGCCGTTTGCAACAGAAGGCACGGAGCGGATATCGCTCTGGTCGGAAACCGCCGTCAGGCCGCGCACCGCAATTTCCACCGTACGGCCAATATCCGGCGAGTCCATGGTGTGCGCGATATTCAGCGAACCAAGGTTGCAGGAAATATCCTTGCCGATATGGCGATAGCTTAAGTCATCATGGTAGTCGGTAGGCGTATTGACCTGCAGGATCTCCGAGCAGAGGTTGCTCATATTAATCCGACCCTTAATTGGGTTGGCGCGGTTAACCGTGTCCTCAAACATAATATAGGGATAGCCGGACTCAAACTGAATTTCCGCCAGCGTCTGGAAGAATTCACGCGGATTAATAAAAGTGCGGCGGATGCGCTCGTCGGCCAGCATCTCCTCATATTTTTCGCTGATGCTGATATCGGCAAAGGGCAGGCCGTAAAGGCGTTCGACATCGTAAGGTGAAAAGAGCGCCATGGGCTGGTTGGTTTTTGCCAGCTGGAAGGTGATATCGGGGATAACCACGCCCAGCGATAGCGTCTTGATGCGGACTTTCTCGTCGGCGTTTTCCCGTTTAGTATCCAGAAAACGCAGAATGTCGGGATGGTGCGCGTGCAGATAAACCGCGCCCGCCCCCTGACGCGCACCCAGCTGGTTGGCGTAGGAAAAAGCATCCTCCAGCATTTTCATCACCGGGATCACGCCGGAAGACTGGTTTTCAATACGCTTGATTGGCGCACCGGCTTCGCGCAGGTTAGAAAGCAGAAGCGCCACGCCGCCGCCGCGTTTGGACAGCTGGAGCGCTGAATTCACCGCACGGCCGATCGACTCCATATTGTCTTCAATACGCAGCAGAAAACAGGAAACCAGCCCATGGCGCTCTTTTCACCTTACGATGTCGAACGC
>NZ_DALZCD010000198.1:0-8200 GCF_031978025.1 Erwinia sp. | reverse complement strand
AAAAGGGTTTAAATATAATGCGCCCTTCTGCGGAATGACTGGCGGTATGATAATACAAGACCGCGGGATCGTTCTCTCTACGGACAGTGGACTACGTGGCTGTACCGTTGGTGTACCGGACGATAAAGCACGTGAAGTCTCTGCTAAGCTTGCGGCTATAAACAGCAAGGGACTTGGTGTCAGTACATTCGTTAAATCTTATATTCATATCGATAAAGTTGATGGTGACACAAACACCCTACACGCTACCCTGATCAGAGATAACGTTAAAGTGGTGAACCCCGAGACTGGTGAAGTCATTATTGACACTATCGTCAAATAACCATTGAACGGGAGCTTTACTGCTCCCTTAATGAAAGGTGATAATATGCAAATGTGGGTAATGATGGTCTTTATGGCATTGCTGATGAATATACCAGCCATGCTCCCCGCCCTGTTTCTGAAGGTTGATAAAAAGATTAAGATAGCGATAACTATTCGTGTCTACATCCTCTGCTTTTTCTTGATTATGACACTGATAACATTGACGTCCAGCCTTGTCGATAAACACGCCTCTAACCCACTCTGGTTATCCATTGCCTCCGCTGTGTTTTTCTTCATCGCCTTGAAGAATTGTGCACAATATATGCGGAAGTGTACGTCTAAATTGCAAAGAAGATCCGTTATCCTCTTTTCTTTTTTCATTATTTATGCCATTCGGTTTAACTCCTTATTTATCAATACAGGAGCAGGTTACGAAACCACCTCTTTCGGGATAGTATTTTCAGCACTTTTCATTTTTGCCTGTGTACTTGCTTATCTCGCCACATCGAGCGCTCAATATTCAGCCGGAGCTGGTACGGCATCATTTGATGGTACATCACAGCCTCGTGTTGATAAAAGTTACGCTCCACAGTCAGATATAAATTATGACATACATATGAAAGGGAAAGATGTATTGAACGATCCTAACCTTAGCGTTATTGAACAACAACGCTACAGGGATGCCCTGCAGAAAAAAGAGGATGAGTCTGGCTGGTGAAGCTCGTTTAAAAGCGTGAATAAAAATATGAAACCGACAGCGAGGCTTACATTAACTATCAGAGGCGCGTTCCGTTTTTAACTTTCCACCGCTAATAACTCAGGCAAGCAATCAGTGAAGGGATATAATAGCAGGGTTATTTAGCGCAGGGTGAATGTGCAGGAACACATTCACCTTGCTGACCACAACAACTATGGGAGCTAGTTATTATGGCTGGACAGGATTGTAATGCAGCTGCGGCTGTAAAAGAAGTGACGGAGACCACACTGCGCCACTATACGGTGAGTTATGCGAGCACCTTTCCGGATTATGAGCGTATTCCTTTACTCGCCTTTAAGGGCAAATGGCTGGATGCGGCAGGGTTTGCGACGGGCATGCCGGTTGATGTAAGGGTAATGCCGGGTTGCCTGGTAGTGACCGCTCGCGAGCCAGAACCACAGGAACCGGAACTGATGCAATCACTGCGGAAGGTGTGTAAGTTTTCTGCCAGGAAACAACGTCAGGTGCAGGAGTTTATTGAGATCGTTTCAGGTAACAGGGAGCGGTGAGACTCCACTGCCCCGGTTATCTTCAGATCGGGGCCGCTTACCGATGGAATAAGATGTACCTCGAAAACTCACCACCTCATTCAGGGCAAGCTATTGAATTACATTTATAGATGCCATCTGATCATCACTCTCAAAATTGCAGCCTTCATTTTTTGCCTGAAATCATATTACTTACCCAACGTTAATTTGTTATAACGCTGGATCTAATGCAGACAGGGCGGTGAGTTTATCTCGCTGCCAGAAACTGAGGTTTTGTCCCTTTATAATTTCACTCACGGTATCTTGTAAATAAATGATTTCATGCCTGAAAGATGGATTTACGCCGTTACCGGGAGGCTGGATAGGTTTACCTGAACTGACCCAATGTGCTACTAACCGCGTTTTCCCTTTGTCGAAGGCATAGAAAAACGATGCCTTCCCGTTTGGGGTTGGATGGTTTGCCATCAGCATCATTAATATTGTTATCCCCCATAGGGTCATATCTTTGTAGGCCCAGATATTGAAGCTGTCAGCTACATTGACCATTTTAATAAATTCGGCCTGACTAAGTTTTCCCGCTCCTCCGCGCAATTCGCGGCAGACAAGGTAAGCTTCTCTAAGCGTGTCGAACTGAAAAAATTTACGTCTTATCTCTCTGGCTTGCTCCGGATCCGTAGATTTAGCGAAACCTCTAAGCCGTTTTGATCCCGTACTTAGTGGGCACACCTCTGGATTATCAGCTTTATGATAGTGGGAAAAATGAGGGGTATAATCAGGATTAGGAACAACCACTCCTCGGGCAAAAGCCGCCTGACTGCAGGCTATACAGCGAATTTCAGGCCACATACTGTCGTTACGCTCAATGCCCCTAATCATTCGTTGAAAATCGTGTATATTGATTTTCTTATCATGCCCGTTGGCGTCGGTAGTATTCACGAAGTCCATTTTACTTATTTCTCAAATGTTTTTTTAAAAGGTTACTTTAACTCTTGCCCCATCAGCAAGGCAAACCGCGTGGTTAATATTACCATCAAGCACGCTATATTTGTCAGGTAAGGTTGGGCATTCTCTTCTGGAGGATTTCCCTTATTTAGGACAGGCTGGCGGCATAATAAGTATAGGGAGTCTGCAGGATGCCAGAATCTGAGACTGCTTATCTGTTCATCGAAGGTCACATATTGCCTGAGCGTTATCAGCACCGCACGGTCAATGTTTTATACCTCCTGTCGTTGCAAGCCCTGCCTTCGATATCTCACGCGACAGACTCAAGCACGGTGGCGAAATGGAAAATATAAAGGTAGCTAAAACCTGAGGCCTGCTGTTCAAAAGAGCAATCAGTGAGCCTGTTAGTAACAGGCCTGTAGGTATATTCATAAGCCGGCGAAAAGTGCCCCGCCTTCCCATCCATTGCCCGCTTTGGTGTTGCCACACATGCTCCGGTTAATGGATGAAAATATATAACGGTAGAGATTCAGGCGTAATTTAGCGTTTAAAGAGAGGAGCACTGCGACGGCAGAACGCGAAAAGGGGTCATCAATGCCACAGAGCAAGACAAATCACTATGCCACTCTCCCGGCCTTTGGCCGGGAGAGGCACGACGTTGAAACCTTAATCTTTAAAGGCGCAGCAATCCTGCGTGTGCCATTTTTCAAGCCTACAAGGCTCAGTTATTCAGAACCTTTGTCAGCTCAACTTCACCTATGGCGGCATTAAAATACAGATAGAAAAGATCCCCGTTGGGCTTTGACCATATTTCCTTTTCCCCCAGGCTACGCTTTTCCCTGATGTAGCCCAGCTTTTGAAGGTAAGCTCGCAGCGGTGCAGTCCCGATAGCGCCCTTGAAGATAATACTATTTGTTAGCGCATAGCCGTCGCCAGGGTGCGACTCGAAATAAAAATTGTCCGTTAGCCGTGGAGCGTTTTTTATGTCTTTGTTTGTCAGGGTATGATAGTTGAAGAAATCATCTTCTTTATAGCGCGTCGTTTCATCAGAACCGGATGCAACGAGCCAGATAAACAGCCATATGAGAATAAGCACGGTGACAGCCAGTAGTGCGCACCACCTTATTATTTTCAACAGCGTTGTCATTGTCTCGCTCCCATAAACGAAAGCGATGTACCCTCATTAGTAATAACCTTCACCACCCCGGATGTGAAATCATCCCAGGGGCTGAGCCATGTCATAAAATGCGGAAGATTGCCCCTATAGGGCTGGTGCCGTACACACTGTTCGTCAGGATCGGGAAACTGAATCGGGCGAAATCCACGGTTTTTATAAGACCCGATAGCGCTGTAGTAGTCCCAGCGACGAATGGCAGCATCATAATTTACGGGCCTGAGACGATAATCATACCGACCCGGTATAATAGCCCGGTAAAACCCGAACAGATCGGAAACCAAATCCTCACCACTAAAGCCGCTGTCCGTATACCAGGAGAATGACCGTAAGCTTTGTAGCACCTCAAATCCGGATGCGGTGTTCATCATCATTGCAAGCATGATTCTGTTAATGTCTTCGCTGCTTCGCCCGCGCTTAATTTCCCAGCGAGAGAACTTCCCAACACCGAGCCGCGATGCGAACTTAATGATACCCATGTCCTGCCGATACATAATCACATATCGCGGCTTACCGCTACGCTCCCCCTCCACAAATTGACGTCTGAGCGCAACTACATCGTTGCCACGGGCATGGCCCATATCAATCCACCCCAACACCTCGGTGTAAACTATTCCTCTGTCGAGTACGTCAAATAATTTCCCGTCCTTTATTTCGCTTCTGATGCTCATGTCTTCATCTCCATATGAACTCTTACAGCCAATGTATCGCCTGTTTTTCAGACAGTCCAGACGATAAGCAACAGCAGCCAAAGCTCGGTGGTGGTAAGACGACGTGAGGAGCATCAACAGCATCAGAAACAGGAAGACAGGAAGTTTTTCAAAGACGGTGTACATGAAGGAGCGGAGCTGAACAGCTGGCAGTGCTTGCATAGGATCTGCCAGTACCAAAACCTGCTTATTGCCTGCAACGTTCTCGAGGACATGTGGGATATGGGTGACCTGCTCCCCGTTGATTAAGTTAGTAATGTCTTCATAAGCCACATGAGGACCCCCACATGAAAAGCGTTTTTCCGGCGAACAGATCATTAGTATCCTGCGCGAGGCTGAAGCGGGGTTTCTGCCCGTGAGCTCTGCCGCAAGCACGCCATTTCCAACGCCACCTTTTACACGTGGCACAAGAAGTATGGCGGTTCAGCAAGGTGCTCAAGCGGCAGCACAGCGTTGCGCTGCATGGGGCTACTCTGGTGCCGAGCCTTTCGGCGGTTATACCTCTGTCTGTTCTCAGCCATCCTCAAGCGGTTGTATAAAAGAATGGTCACAATGGAATATCAATGTACTGGTGACTTGAAGAAGTAAGATTTGGGAGACAGAATCCCCCCTTATTCTTTGGGATAAGAAAATTCAGCAGTGACTAAATGCGACTCTGATTTATCAGATTGAACGTCATACGCGAAGTTATACCTCTCTCCAGATGTAAATTTAAATCCGAACACAGGAAGACAGTCACCCTTCGGTATATAAACAGGCTTGTCATCAAAAATCTTGTGAAGAGAGTCATTATTATCGCTGTTGATTTGGATAGCAGTGATCCGTTCCTGTGGTTCCAGTGGCGACACCACACAAACTTGATTATCTTTTATAAATGCCGTTGTAGATTCGCGCTCTACCATTCGATCACCAGGTCCAGGGCATCCCGTTAAGAGGAATACAACACCCAGCAACATTTTGTTCTTCATATTTAACGCCTCTTCCCTGTTACGATTTTCTGGTAAAGCGAAGGGACATCCTGCAACATATCTACGCCTCTGTACATCCCCATGCGCCCAGGCCTCTGATAGTAAGACCACTTACTAATCCCATAAACCAGCAGTAACCAGTAATCAACTAAAATAGAGGCTTGCTGTTCAAGAGAGTAATCAGTGAGCTTTTCTTTATCCAGCCTGTAGGTATATTCAGCAGCCCAGCTAAATGCCCCCCGCATTCTCACCCATTGCCCGTGTTGGTGTTGCCAAACATGCCCCAGCTCATGGATGAAAACGTATTTATCTTCGACGAAAACCAAGTTTGCGGAAAAGTCTTCCCTGTACATCGACTTTCTGTACCACAATTCCCCGTTGGGGGTCATCGCGTAGTTTTGTTTCTGTAGTCCGAATGGTAAATAACTGTCGCAATGAATCCACACACGGCTATACACTATCGAATCACCGAACACCCTGCGAGCCATTGCAATCTCGCCTAACGTCATCCGGCGTAACGTCCCTTCCTCTGCCTGTGCGCTCATAAACCATCTTCCTTGTATGATTTATCTACATCGTAAAATCATAATTCGAAATAGTCTATACGCGTATATTAGCCATTTATTAAACACAGTGACGGTACAAGCAACAAGCGGAGCGACTTCATCGGATTGTCAGAGGGATCACACCTTATCAGGGTGCTCGTGTACCGTTAGGAGCGTGAGCGAAGCGCTGGCAGAGCCTTCATGTCGTGTGCAGGTACGTTTAGTTTACGCAGCAACAAGGCCGCACATCGGGCTTAAATGCGTGTGATCAATCTGTTTTGGTATAGGTTTAGAGACGGTGGCACGTCTTCCAGCGTCAAAGGGAAAAGCGTTTACGAGGTTGGGCTTGGGAACTACTCGCCACTATGTGCTAACACACCAAAGCCATTAACAAACACAGTGGCTTTTGTACGTGATGAAGAATTAACATCTTCTACTGGTCAATGAGACGGGTTTTTCACAATAATTAATTTAAAAAATAATGTACTGAATACTAAGGCCGGACTCAAACAATACTTTAACCATATATTTTGTATAAAAATAAAACAATACAAAACTTAGAATGTCCCCTTTTGTGCCCCCGCTTTATTTTAATCAATTTTTTAAGGGCAGATGGTCTCTAAGATTGAAGAGTAGCCAACTAGCAGATTTCCCGACTAATGAGTTAGGCTCCGAAAGACGGAACCTAACCGTGTTAACTTCTTCTGGACGAGATAGCAGCGCTTGCATGGGTTAGCTGAAAAGCCACCGTCCGGCTTTTGCTGATTCAACGAGCATATGAATCGTCAAGGGCTTCGGTTCAACGTCAGGGAGCTTATGGGATTTAGGCCTTAAGAAATTAGGCAGAAATCCTTTTTCATAAGGCCAGTATGCAAGAAAATCAAATTCGCTGTTATCGACGTTAAATCGCTCGAAATAGTCACTCATTATTTCGTCACCAGTTTCTCTGGCCCAGGGATATTTACCTGTCGATAGACTGGTCTCAAGCGTTAACTCAGGCTTACCTTTTGAAAAAAGAGGCTTAGAATTATAATTCTTGTCATACCATTCCAACACAGCGCTTTCGATTGTGTCTTTTACCATAACTTGTCACCCTCTTTTGCAATCAGGTTATAAGTGTGGGTCGTTTCCCATGCAATTCGGGCTACGTCATTTATGATAAATCCTATACCCAATATGGGTATCCAGCGCCCAGCGAAAGCACCTAAGTTATTAACGTAACTGAATCTCAATCCTTTAATGCTTTCGGTAGTGAGTGTTGGCCAGCGGTGTACTCTAATCTTTAACCAGGCACGAAGATTCGCACTCAAGATTGAAGTTCCCTTAGTTGTTCCGGCTGGTTTTACGCGCGTGGTTTGGGTTGGTTGACCTAAAATTATTAGTGCTAAAGTGGCTACATCTTCCACACCAAGCTGTTTCTGAGCCTCATCCAGAAAAACGAAGAAAAAAAGCTCTCCAGCGGGAAGATTGAACATTCCTTTGTAAAAATACGTCCCTCTCAGCTCTTCGACAGTATCCATTGCGCATCTCCTTTATGACTGTCTCAGTACCTTATCTGCCGAATTGAGGTTCGTCTAGAATCAAAATTTGAGATTTATTAATTGCAGTAGAGGATACTGAATTCAAATTTTCGATAAAAAAGATTTTCCAGAAAACCTTCCACACTGTTTACCTTCCATTTTTATTGATATATATCAGTAAATTACTTAATGAATGATAGTTTTAGGGTGAAGGATATCATTCATCACCAGTGAAATTCAGGCATAAAAAACCGGCTTTCGCCGGTTCTGATAGTCATGCTGCTACAGGGTCGTCGTACTTCGGCAGCCAGTCGGTGCTGCTGTCTTCCGTAAGGTCAAGGTTGGTCTGCATCCCAGCTTTTTCCGCCGCTTCATGTAGTGCTGTCCGTACTCCCGCATGATGCTTTCAAGCGACAGGCCGAACATCTTCATGCTGAGCGGATTCTTGTAGCCGTTGGCCTCCATATAGGCCAGATAGGCGTGATAACGGTAACGCCTGGGTTGAAACGGCCTGATACTGGCGTTCCCCATATAGAGCGCGTTTGGCTCCGGCGTCGTAAGCAGGTAGTCGCAGAAGTCCACCATTGGGTCCGCATCGTGCTTGATGCGCATCGCCTCGTCAGAGTTCTGCTGCGACTGAAGCAGCGACCGGGCCTACTGCGGCAGGCTGAACTGCTGCATCAGCTGGCGCACGATTACGGCCAGCTCACCGCTGATTTTTTCCTTCAGCTGCGGGGCGCGTTCGTCTGCCGGGATGATCTCCGGGAAGTGCAGGATCACCCGGCGGCGCGAT
>NZ_DALZCD010000197.1:0-8253 GCF_031978025.1 Erwinia sp. | reverse complement strand
GTTGTTTTTTATCAGCGCATTGCCACCTCGCGGGAATCAGATAAAGCCATTGCTGACTCTCTGCTCCGATATAACGATGGCTGCGTAATCACTTGCTCAGCCGCGTCGACATCAAGATGGCTGCCCCTTAATTCAACACGAGCGATTATTAAGTGAAACGGCGTGTATTTTTTCAGCGCTAATGACGAGTTTCACCGCATTATGGGGGAGTGGAAAGTCTGGGCAGTTTAATGAGGACTGATTTCTCTGGCAGCGTCAGCAACAATGAAAAACACAGATGTTTGCTCGTGAACGGCTCTCTCAGTTTACGTCCGCTCTGTGCCAGAAGCGGACATACTTTCCGGTCGTCATGCAATACTCAGCGGATGCTGGCCAAAGGGTTCTGCGTATCGCGTTGATCGAATGCCTGCCGCGCCGCCTCCACTTCCTGCATCTTATCCATCGTCCATTCATGCATGGCCCTGAGCGGAACAATCAGCGTTCGCCCGAGAGGGGTAATTTCATAGGCTACTGCAACGGGTGAAGTCGCCATAACATTTCGGGTTACCATACCGTTGCGTTCAAGCTTACGCAGGCACTGAGTCAGCGCTTTCTGTGTGACGCCTTCCAGTCGATGCTTGATCGCATTAAAGCGCACCGGACCTTGTTCAAGGGTGATTAGCACCATCATCGACCATTTATCCGCAACCTGATCAAACAGCGCCCGACCTGGACAATCGGCAGAAAAACATTCTGGCAGAATAGTAAATGAATTGACTGACATAGCGGTTTCCTCGTGTATACCTGAGCACCTCAAAGTGCCTTATTGACTCTAAGTATAAACAATATACCATTATATTCACAGCACCCATTGAAGCAGAGTTTACCCTTTCCAGGCATAAGCCAGATAACTATCGAGGAATTTCTCCATGCAAAAAGTATTAATTATTAATGGCCATCTTAAATACGCCTATTCACCAGGAAAACTGTCTGCCAGTTATATTGACCGCGCTGAGACACATTTTTCCAATAAGGGCTGGGAAATTGAAAAGACGATGACCGAAGAGGCCTATGACATTGCCACTGAGGTTGAGAAATTCAAACGAGCTGACGTGGTGTTCTTTCAGATGCCGCTAAACTGGATGGGAATGCCGTGGTCTTTGAAGAAATATGTTGATGATGTCTGGGGCGCAGGTATGGTCGGTGAAATGTCTCTTTATGATGGTCGAAGTTCCGCAGCGCCAAAAGAAAATTATGGCATGGGCGGGCTTCTGAAAGGTCGATACATGATCTCCGTCACGGCTAATGCGCCACAGGAGGCTTTCAATAATCCAGCTGAAAAATACTTTGCCGGTCGCAGCGAAGATGATCTGTTACTCCCGGTAGACCTGATCTTTAAATGGATTGGCCTTGAGAAAGTACCGTCATTCTGGGCATACGATGTCATGAAGAATCCCCAGGTCGATGAGGACTTTATCCGTTTCGATGCGCATCTTGAAAAACACTTTTAATATCCGTTTCTTTCAGATGAGTAATTTCCCTGTCACTCAGTAAGATTGAAGTGATCTTTGGTGCGGATCACGGCATTAATGCGGCGGCGGCACATGAGTGCACCGCGCCAGGCCAGCAGAAGCAAAAGAAGCGCCTTTCTGCTGTGGCACAGTATCTGAATGCTTTTAAATGAGTAGCCTGATAAGGCTACTACTACCGAACGGGATGCAGAATCAAAACCTCACCTGGATGCAATAGTGAGGATGGACAACCCTTTTACATCCTGTCAGGACCGCTTCTGACTTAAAGCGGACAGCAGCCTGGCATCCGTCCGCCTGGTGCCAGAGGCGGACACTACTGACAATCGATTGATTCAGGGATTAAAAATTGATCACCACAAATCAGCATTGATAAAGGTTGATGATTTTTAAGTGTAATTTGTAGAAAGGCTACTCGCAGCAGCACTTTTTTGTGCGTGATTTCTTCATGTATAACCACCGGGCCAGCGACCTGAACAGCAAACGTTATGACTTTTATAAGCAATCACGTGGTACTATTTTACTCCTAAACTAAATCAGGATTACGTGATGAATTTCAAGATACACGACAAACTTGTTTATGAAGTTGAATCGCCGGAAGGTCTGCTTTACAGAATGGTAATCATTTACACCTGCGTTATGGCTACGCTAATTATTGTTCTTTTTTGGGCTATGGGTGATACATCAAGACTGAATTTTTACTTCTTTATAAATTCTTGCACTGTAATGTTAATGGTATGGTTTATTAGAAAGTCGTTTAACATTTACTCTGTCGATATGCATCTGCTGGTTTTCAGGATGAGCTTATTTTTACTCCTGAACTCCTCTCTGGTTTCTATGGCGGGCGGGCTTAACCTGATTGAGCGGGATACAGCATCCGTAATATCAGCCCTTATCTACGTTCCGGCCATGCTCATGATTATTTATTCATTTAATAAATTTATATCCTATGTGAATAATAATTATAAATCTGCGGTGAACCTGTCATTAACAGATGAATTGACAGGCTTACCAAACAGACGGCATCTGAACGTTAAACTCAGGGAGATAGAAAACAGGGCGGGAACCATTTGCTTTGCAGACATTGATCACTTTAAGAAAATCAATGATACATATGGCCATGAGACTGGTGATAAAGTATTGAGAACTATAGGGCTGAAGCTGCATAATTTCGTAAGCGATAATTTTTTTATTGCCAGGTCAGGTGGTGAAGAGTTTGTGTTTGTCATTTTTGATAACGCTGATGCTGAAGATATTGTTAGAAAGATAAAAACATCGCTTTCAGAGGGGGGCAACGGAAGCATCAGCGTTACTGTCACTATTGGCGTAGCCGTTAAACAAAAAGAGGACTCATCTTCTGATATTATTTCTGCTGCTGATGATGCACTTTATCGAGGCAAGCGGGCGGGAAGAGATTGCATCATGTACGCTCATCGCTCAGGCTCAGACAACCTTTTTTAAAGGGCTATTTTTGCCCTTTTAATCCCCTTCGATGCGCCGACGATTTCAGATTTTAAGTTCCGGTAAGTGCGGGGATGCGTCCAACTCAGGTTGTGGCACTGGAGTCTGGAGGGGAAGTCTCTCTCGTTGGCCAGGCAGACATTGAAGTATCAATGAGTTGTGAAAGCGTCTGTTGGTTTGCTCCGGCTGCAGGCAAATTTATTACCGACTGCAGGATGCCAAAGTAATACCACGCCAGCCGTTCCGGATCGACATCCTGCGCAATTTCACCCGTTTGTTGCCCCTCCGCCAGGATGTTTAACAATACCTGTCGCTGCTGGTGGATACCCTCTCTCATTGTCATTTTCCCTGCGGCCGTCAGGTCTTCCTGTTCCGTCAGGCTGCGAGACAGCAGACACCCTTTGTGATGACCTGTTCCGGCGCGGCCAGGAAGGAATTCACGCAGTAATGCTTCAACTCTCACTTTTGAGGAAGCAGATTGAATCGAATTCATGCGTGTCAGGACGCGCTCCGTATACAGCCTGAGGCACTCATTGAAAAGCCCGTCCTTATCTCCAAAACGCTGATAAAGGCTTGATCGGGACAGACCTGTTGCTTCAGTAAGGTCGCTGATGGAGGCGCTTGCATAACCATGCCCCCAGAAAACATTAATGGCTGCATTCAGCACGGTGCTTTCATCATATTGCGGTTTACCGCTCATGGATCCTCCGTTGACAAGTTGGAACGATCGTACCAGGATGATTGGACCAATCATTCCATCATATAATAAGGGGTCACCATGCTTATTCAAACAAATCTTCCGGCGCCTGAACTTCGTATCGCTGTTGCGGGTGCGACAGGCCGGGTCGGTTCACACTTAATCAAGCAACTTTCATCAGACTCTGTAGAGCTTATTTCACTCACACGTCAGAAAGTCCCTGAAAGTACTTCCGACAAGATAGCCTCTGTTGTAGTGGATTTTGATAAGCCCTCAACGTTAGAAACGGGACTCAGGGGAGCCGATAAGCTTTTTATTGCCCACGGTACCTCTCCTCAACAGGTGGCTAATGAGATAGCACTCATTGACGCTGCGGTAAAAACAGGCGTACGCCATATTGTTAAACTCTCGGTAATGGGGCCAGCCACCCCCCTTAACCCTTTTGCATGGCATGCAGTGATAGAGGCTCATCTGGCCCAACAATCCGTGGCCTCGACGGTATTAAGACCAACGACTTTTATGGATGTACTTAAGCGCGCCGGAAGTCATGTTACCACCGGAACCTGGGCGGGGGCTGCAGGGCATGGACGTGTGAATCTGATTGATAGCCGGGATGTAGCCGATGTGGCACGTGCCGCATTGCTTGAAAAAGTGGCAGAGCACTCGCGGCGTGCGTACCACCTTACTGGTTCGCGTAACTGGACAATGCATGAGGTCGCAGAGGAGTTATCCCGTCTTTTAGGTTATACGGTCAGCTATTTCGATCGCTCTCCCGAGGAGCAGCGAACTGCGTTACTGGCCGAAGGTCTCTCTCCATTCGTTGCTGATCTATTACTTGGACTGGATCGCATATTCAATCAGTCAGTCCTGACAGAGCGGACCCTGACAGTTGAAGAACTAACCGGGTCACCACCACGCGAGTTGTCTGGTTGGCTCAAAGAAAATATTGAGTTGTTCAGGTAAAACACTGCTTGTTTCATACAAGAATATTACTGGTACAGGGTGGGGCCATGGTTTCCTGTGACTATATTGCCCTCGTCATGTCCGCTTTTCGATCATAGCGGACAGTAACCTGACGTCCGGCTTTGTGCCAGAAGCGAACATTGATACGCGATTTTAAAGCTTGCAAGGAGCATGGCGAGCTTAGGTCGATTAAGTTTTATGTCAGCCTTTCAAGGTCTTCGCAAAACATACTGCCTCTTTACGACCCAGGTATGGTCCGTAATTCTCAATGCGTATGTATCCGTTTTTCATATAGAAATTTACTGCTCTGCAGTTAACATGCCGCGTTTCAAGCCAAAGTTCGTTATATCCCATGCTCTTCGCAGTTGTTTCCAGGAAAGTAAGCAAGGCACTACCAATGCCGGGAAAGCTACGGTCTGAAAACATCCTTTTAAGTTCAGCTATATTTTCAGTTAACGGACGAATAGCTCCGCATCCTATCGCTTTTCCCCTGCTGTCCCTTGCTAGTGCCCATAAAGCTCTGTCCTCATTTATTGAGTCTATCGTGAAGTTGCTTTTGCCACTATCGCCGGTAATAGAGGCAAGCTCTGCTGACAGTTTTTCTATTAAGTAACGAGAGTCTGGAGAATGTGGATCTGATTTCTCTATGGTTATCATCCCAATGTCCTTTTCAATAATATTCGCCAGGCCAGAAGCAGATGATGACAAAGACGTCATCCTTCAAATAATGATGCTGATCAGATAGCTTGGAGCATAATCGCCTGAACGGATCTACCTTTACGTCCGCTTCTGGCTCATTATGGGCACTTTCCGATTCCGAAGGCCGGTTTGTACCAGAAGCAAACATTAACGAGTCTAAGAAGGATCATACTCCCAGTCAGATGGAGCACTGTAAATATTACCCTCGTCGTCCATTACACGAGCGTGGAGACACTCGGCGATATATAACATCTTTTTGTATATCTGCGTGTCTGGCCATTTGGTGTAAATATTGCTGTCACTCCAGTCAAGCCATGCCTCATTATGCGATGAAGGCCCTGACCATAAAGCATGATAATCACCATTTTTAAGATCCCTCGTTAATTCATTGTCGCTGTCGATGAAGGCAACCCACTCCTCATGAGTGATTTGGGCTTCTTCATTTTCTGCCCAAAAGTCAGCTCGTGTTATATAGAACTCTACGCCCATGATCTCTCCATTAACGAATCAAACATCGTTTTTGCTTAGCGACTTCACTTACAAATTAACACAGACATTTGTTTTTAATCGTGTCACACCTGAACATCTGTATATGATTACGTCTGTTTTTCGCTCATAGCGGATGTTACGCCCAAACCGGTCCGCGTTGTGCCAAAAGCGGACGTTGGTTATACCCGGTTGGATATGCCATAAAACAAAGCCGGGTGGCCTGCCCCCAATTTCAGGTGACTTGAGCCGCTTCACTTCGGAGACTTCCATGCCGCCGAACTTCTTGCGCCAGGCGTAAAAAGTGGCGTCTGAAATGGCATGCTTGCGGCAGAATTCACGGGAAGAAACTCCGGCTTTGGCCTCGCGGAGGATACTGATGATCTGTTCGTCGGAAAACAGCTTCTTCATGGGGATGTCCTCATGTGGCTAATGAAGACATTACTCATATCGCGGTGTATAAATCAACGGGGAACAGGTCACTTAGCAAGCGCCAGAATGACGGTCGCCAGTTAGTGCTGGCGGCCGTTTTTTTGGATGCATTGAAGCTCGCATTATCAGAGGGAATTACTGACCCTTTCCTTTACCAAACTAAGGAAACCACTCGGTGTGGTGTCCCATAATTCTGTTGAGAATTCTGAGCCATAGCAGCTTTCAAAATCCTCTTCCAGGTTATCACTTTGCTCAATAAACTGCTCAATATCGCCTATCAGGCCATGCCATGCAGCTGGCGCATTATCAGCGATCCAGGCATCAATTTGAGCCTCTACGCTTTCCCCACTACCAAACAGATCATAATCCTGACCAAAATATATAGCGAGCAGATTATCCAGCCAGAATGTGTTGAGTTTCTTCATATTAACCACCGGGAAAGAAGTAAGGACGAAGTAAGGTTTGCTATTCCATTACTCAAATCAAGAATAAAAATGACGGTCGCCATTTAGAGCTGGCGACCGCTTTTGCTCAACAACGCAAAAAGGTATCTATTCAGGCACAATATGCATGGCTAGTTATTGATTTGCATTATTTTAATATCAAACTTGCTACAGTCGTTGACCGTGCATATACCGCTATACCATAACTCTCCATGCGGGCCGACCATGATCCCTGTGTCTTTAGCAAACAGATCCTCATATTTCTGCCCTAAAATGATTTTTACTAAGCGGTTGTTAAAGATTTTATCGTAATGTTTAACAAAATCCCGACTATCAGCTAGATCGATTTCTTTATGAGCGACAGTGACGGTAAGTGGATAATCGACCATTGAAGCAACGGTTTCTTTGTCTTTCTTCTCAACTGATTTCTGGAGCTTTGTTAGAAAATCGTGGTACTGCTGATGCGTATTAGCACCCATCAGTGTATCCAGGCGAGAATCCACTTCCTGATCGTTACCGGCGAATGCCGTAGTGGCACTGCACAGTGACAGCAAGAGAATGAGTGGTAATTTTTTAAGCATATTATTCCTGCCTGAATGGTGCGGCTTCTTCCAGCCTTCTTTTGTACAAGGGGAACAAATTTTTTGGTTTTTCGATTTTATGACCTTTTGCATCATGTTTGAAGACATAGATGTATTGCAGCATTTTATCGTACACCACTTTCATATCGCCGCGATCGGCTGCCTTCATAACTGAAGACGGATTAGATACGTTGTAAGTGAAGGAAACCAGGCTATCAAACTGAGCTTGTGTAAGGCGATGATTCCTTACTTTACGACGAATATACTGTTCGACTTTATGAACGTGCCTTGCCAGCGCAGTATTAACGTCCTGTGCTGCAACGTGTGTCTTTAGTTCCTACTCCCCACGTACAGCTTCCTGCATGAGGCCCCAGGTCGTTGTAGTAGCACGCCTTCGCGTATCCGTAGCTGGCCATATCCTTTCGTACTAAAAGAAATCGAATCATTAACCCCGGCCATAAGATTTATCTTCTCCTTCTATAGATATGGCTGTGGACTCTCCCCCAACATGCAAAGTCGGCCTCTCGCTTAGCGCGGATCTTGCCTGATGCATATGTCCACATTGTGCCAGGAGCGGACATTGGAAACGACAGGTTGAGTTAACAGGACAGGGTAATCTTTTAGTTTTTGACAACTGAGAACTAGTGATATCTGGCCCGTTGAAACGGGCCTCATGCCTCAATTTAAATTGAAAAATAGTTTGGATGACCAACAGAAAACAATTGAAACGTAAAAGTTATGATCAATTAGATAGTAATTAGCTCAGAAATTTTTTTGGCCACAATTGTCAGTATATCTTCAGCCGTGTCTAGACCGCTTCGGGAACCAAGTAAAGGACTGACATTCCGTAGTGCTTCATAGGTTGTATTGTGGGCTCTGTTGCAAAAATCTGGAGGCGATAAACTTATCGCCACTTTTAGCGGAGGGCGCAAGCACATGAACCCATTTAAAGGCCGGCATTTTCAGCGTGATATTATCCTTTG
>NZ_DALZCD010000196.1:0-8271 GCF_031978025.1 Erwinia sp. | reverse complement strand
GGCTATAAGGTGCAGGGCCGTGAGAGCGAGGCGGCAGAGACGCTGCTGGCTGATGCGCTGGCGCTGGAAGCGGCCGGGGCACAAATGGTGGTGCTGGAGTGCGTACCCGTTGCGCTGGCGCAGCGTGTTACCGAGGCGCTGGCTATTCCGGTCATCGGTATCGGCGCTGGCAACGTGACTGACGGGCAGATCCTGGTGATGCACGACGCTTTCGGCATCACCGGCGGGCATATTCCTAAATTCGTCAAAAATTTTCTGTTGGAAACAGGTGAGATGCGCGCTGCCGTCAGGCAGTATGTAGCAGAAGTCGAAGCGGGGACGTATCCTGCTGAAGAACACAGTTTTCACTGAGACGGGAGCGGCAAGTGCTGATTATTGAAACAATACCCCTGCTACGGCGTGAGATTCGCCGCTGGCGGCAAGAAGGCAAGCGCATCGCGTTGGTCCCTACCATGGGCAACCTGCATGATGGCCATATGACGCTGGTAGATGAAGCCCGGGAGCGCGCCGATATTGTAGTCACCACTATCTTCGTTAACCCCATGCAGTTTGAACGTCCCGACGATCTGGAGCGCTATCCGCGCACGCTGCAGGAAGACTGTGAGAAGCTGAACCGCCGCAAGGTAGATCTGGTTTTCGCGCCCGCCCCTGGTGATATTTATCCAAAGGGACTGGGCGAACAGACCTTTGTCGAGGTGCCGGGTCTCTCTTCGCTGCTGGAAGGTGCCAGTCGGCCGGGCCATTTTCGCGGCGTGTCGACCATTGTCAGCAAGCTGTTTAACCTTGTGCAGCCCGACGTAGCCTGCTTTGGCGAGAAGGATTTTCAGCAGCTGGCGCTGATCCGCAAGATGGTGGCCGATATGGGCTACGATCTGGAAATTGTTGGCGTGCCGACGGTACGTGCGAAAGATGGCCTGGCGCTCAGCTCGCGCAATGGTTATCTGACTCCTGACGAGCGAAAACTGGCGCCCGCACTGAGCCGCGTAATGAACAGCATGGCGGAAAGGTTGTCCAATGGAGAACGCCATGTCGATGAGATTATTACCGATGCGGAATCGGCGCTGGCTATTCTCGGCCTGCGCGCCGATGGCCTGGCCATTGTCGATGCTGACACGCTGCTGCCGCTGACGGTTGAAAGCAAAAGCGCGGTTATTTTGATGGCGGCATGGCTGGGCAAGGCACGCCTGATCGACAATCAGCAGATTGATTTAACGGCGTAACGCGCCAGTTATTTATTTTCACCAGAGGTCAATGATGAACCGTACCATGCTGCAGGGCAAGCTTCACCGCGTCAAAGTCACGCAGGCAGATCTGAACTATGAAGGCTCCTGCGCCATCGATCAGGACTTCCTGGAGGCTTCCGGCATCCTGCAATATGAAGCGATCGATATCTATAACGTGACTAACGGTCAGCGCTTTTCCACCTATGCTATCGCGGCCGAACGCGGCTCGAAGATTATCTCCGTCAACGGCGCAGCCGCCCGCTGCGCCTGCGAAGGCGATATTCTGATTATTTGCTCTTACGTAACGATGCCGGATGCCGAAGCCCGTGAATGGCAACCGAAAGTCGCCTACTTTGAAGGAGATAACGTGATGAAGCGTCTGGCAAAAGCGGTGCCGGTGCAGGTCGCCTGATCGGCTGGCGGGGGAACTCTCCCCCGCTGTTTTACCCTCTCTTTGCGTCTTTTCCCTGCTCTCTGCTGACCGGATGCTGGGCTACGCCTGTTTGCTTTTACCCATTGGTTGCATCTCTATGTTTTCAGGTGCTGGCCGTGACGATGAAGCCTGAGTAGTCGGCCGTGCAGCAGGCCGTGATGTTGAAGCCTGGGCCGCAGGTTGCGCAGCCGGTCGCGGCGTTGAAGTCTGAGCCGCAGGTTGCGGCGTTGAAGTCTGAGCCGTAGGTTGCGGCGTTGAAGTCTGAGCCGTAGGTTGCGCATCAGGCCGCGATGTTGACGCCTGAGCCGTCGTTTGCGCAGCCGGTTGCGATGTTGAAGCCTGAGTCGCAGGCTGTCCGGCAGGTCGTGACGATGAAGCCTGAACCGCAGGCTGGCCCGACGTGGCGGCATGAGTCTGCGCGCCTGGCTGAGGTGACGTAGCAAACTGCTTTCTAAGCTGTTCAGCGGTCCACTGCTGCGCATTGCTCATGGCACCCGTAACGTCATTTTTTAACCTGCCCATGCCGTCGCCCATCGCGTTGCGCGTATTGACCGCCCCCTGAGCAAATGAAGTGGCGCCCCGGGAAGCCTTATCCTTAAACTGTGACGCTTTTTGTTGAGCCCCAGTGGCTCCCTGCTTTAACAGATCCACGGCATCATCCCGTAATTCCCCGGTTTTCTGCCCGACCAGGCTATTCACGATTTTATCTGCCACTAAATCTACGGCTTCGTCATTGCGGGTGGGTGGCGGCCCGGCCAACGCGCCTGCGACGCCCTGAAAAGCATAGGCCAGCGCGGCACCCACCAGGTTAATTGCCTGATCTTTAGCGATTTCTGTTGGTGAGGTCAGCTGGCCTGCGGTAAGGCGGCCGATAATATCATCAATGGCACCCGAAGGGGCAGAACTGACGGCTCCGCTCACGCCGGGATTACGGGCGACATTTCGTAAGGCGTTATTGCCGGCCAACGACAAGGCTAAAGTACCAATTTCCGACACCATGTTTCCCGAAGCAATATTCAGTACGCCTTTGGCGTAATTGCGCGGCGTCATCACGCTAAGCAGCAGCGTTTTCAGCCTTTCCGCGCCGCCGGACATGACCTGCTGCTTTACGCTGGTTGCTTTCAATGCGTTATATTGCGCTTTCCAGTCGGTCCGTCCCAACAGGTATTCAGGGCCGTGAGAAGCGCTGAATTTGTTGGTCAGGACGCCGCCCGCTGCGCCTGCCGCCAGGCTCAGCACGTTGCTGGTATGGGATACCGCCTGAGGATTATTGTGCGATGCTACTGCCACCGCGCCCACGACGGCATTACGGCCGTTAAATCCCTGGCTTCCCAGCGGGGCCAGTTTCAGGCTCTCTCCCAGGCCCTGACGTTTTTTCAGCACCTCCTGCATTTCCGGTTCCAGCTTTTCGGCGTCCGCGGCCAGCCACAGCGTATCTTTTGTGGTGTTAGCAAAAACTTTATCCCCCACCGCTTTCATCACCATCGCCGTTGCGCCATCCACGGCACCGGCCAGGGCTTCTGAGCCCGGAGAAGCACCGTCAATACCGGCCGCCAGTTTGAGCGCGCCTGAGGCATAACCCGAGATGGCAAAAGGGAATGCTTTCACCGCGTTGCCTGCCGCCTCGCTAATTAAATCCAGTTGCTGCCCTTTAGCCATATTTTCAGCCACGTCATGGGATGTTTCCTCCATATCGTGCAGCTCTGTAGCCCGATCCCGCACCAGCGCTTGTAATCCGTCACTGCCGGGAAAATAGTGATTGAGCTGGGTAACCATATTGTCAATGGCCCGTTCGCGTGCAGCGTCTTCCGGTGTGGTCACCGCCGTAGAAGGGCCTGCCCCGCCGGCACCCCGGGCGCGAGCCTCCTGACTGGAAGTTGCCTGGCCTGAAGAGTGAGCGGCGGTGGTTAAGGTAGAAGGTAGTGCATTTATACCTGACATAAATTTGATCCCGAGATGAGTCAAAGATAACAGGCTTATGACCTGCTGATTTATCGTGACAACACCGGCCATACTCAATACCCGTACAACGTGCTCGCGATAGGATTGAGTGGCATCCGGGAAGGGAAAGTTTGCAGAGGAATACAGTTTTCTTATTTTTAGTGATGGATATCAAATAATGCGGGGAAGCGGTTTTGCTGACTGCGGTTACGCTTTACAGACAGGCTCCGCTCAGCAACGTTGTCCGGCTTATCCCTTCCCATTGCGGGAAGGGATACGCAAATCTTTAGGTACGCAGCCCTCTTCCACGCTGGATTAACCACCAGACCAGGATGTAAAACACCGCGATAAACGCCACCAGCACCGCCAGGGTAAAGATCACAGGAACGTCGGAAATGCCCAAAAAGCCGAAGCGGAAGCCGCTGATCATGTACACAATCGGGTTCAGCTTCGACACCATCTGCCAGAACGGCGGCAGCAGCGTCAGCGAATAGAACACGCCGCCCAGGTAGGTCAGTGGCGTCAGCACAAAGGTCGGGATCAGGCTGATATCGTCAAAGGTTTTAGCAAAAACCGCGTTCAGCAGGCCCGCCAGCGAAAACAGGATCGCCGTCAGCAGCAGCGTGACCGCCACCATCAGCCAGGAGTGCACATGAAAAGGCACAAAGAACAGCGACACGGCGGTCACCAGAATGCCCACGCACACGCCGCGCGCTACGCCACCGCCGACATAACCCGCAATGATTACGTGCGTCGGAACTGGCGCGACCAGTAACTCTTCAATATTGCGCTGAAATTTAGAGCTGAAAAAAGAGGACGCCACGTTGGCATAGGCATTCGTGATCACCGCCATCATAATCAGGCCCGGCACGATAAACTGCATATAGCTGAAGCCATGCATATCGCCGATACGGGAGCCGATCAGGTTGCCAAAGATAATAAAGTAGAGCGTCATGGTGATAACCGGCGGTACCAGCGTCTGGATCCAGATTCGGGCAAAACGGTTAATCTCTTTTCCCCAGATACTTTTCAGGGCAACCCAGTACAGATGTGTCATGCTTTTTCTCCTTTGCGACCGTTCACCAGGTCTACAAACAGCTCCTCAAGGCGGTTAGCCTTGTTGCGCATACTTAATACCTTAACGCCCTGCTGGCTGAGCTGGCTGAAAACGCTGTTCAGCCCCTGCTCGCGCATGACTTCCACTTCCAGCGTGGAGGTATCTACCAGCCGGTACTGGAACCCCTCCAGCGCGGGCAGCGGGCTTTTCGCCGCCAGGTCAAAGATAAAGGTTTCTGATTTCAGCTTTGCCAGCAGGCCTTTCATGGTGGTGTTTTCCACCAGTCGGCCATGCTGAATAATGCCGATATTACGGCAAAGCATCTCCGCCTCTTCCAGGTAGTGGGTGGTCAGAATAATGGTGGTGCCTTTCGCGTTAAGATCCTGCAAAAAGCTCCACATGGAGCGACGCAGTTCGATATCCACCCCGGCGGTCGGCTCATCCAAAATAAGCAGCTTTGGCTCGTGCATCAGGGCGCGGGCGATCATCAAACGGCGTTTCATGCCGCCGGAAAGCATCCGGGCGCGTTCGTTGCGCTTGTCCCACAGATCGAGCTGCTTTAAATATTTTTCCGAGCGGAGCAGCGCCTCTTTTTTCTCAACGCCGTAAAGCCCCGCCTGGCTGACCACAATCTGCAGCACGGTTTCAAACTGGTTAAAGTTAAATTCCTGCGGCACCAGGCCCAGCTGGCGCTTGGCGTTGACCACATCCTGCTGCAGGTCATAGCCAAACACCCGCACTTTGCCGGCCGTTTTATTGACCAGCGAGCTGATAATACCAATCGTGGTGGATTTGCCGGCGCCGTTGGGGCCGAGCAGCGCATAGAAATCGCCTGCTTCCACGTTAAGATCGATTCCTTTCAAGGCCTGAACGCCACCTGCATAGGTTTTGGTCAGCTTTTCGAGTTCCAGTGCATAAGTCATAGGTAAAGGATTGCCCTGTTTTGTATGGATTTCTTGTTTAGCGTTTTAAATCACAGTTTGATGGCCTATATTACTGCCACGCATATCAAGTTATGGCGCTATAAAAATGAAAGATATTGATACTCTCATTAGTAACAACCGCGAGTGGTCTCGCCTGCTGAAAGAAGAAAACCCGGCCTTTTTTGAACGCCTGTCACTGGCGCAAAAGCCGCGTTTTCTCTGGATTGGCTGTTCTGACAGCCGTGTACCAGCCGAACGGCTGACCGGCCTGGAGCCGGGCGAACTGTTCGTTCATCGCAACGTGGCTAACCTGGTTATCCACACCGATCTGAACTGCCTTTCGGTTGTTCAGTACGCTGTGGAAGTTCTGCAGGTGGAGCACATCATTATCTGCGGTCACTACGGCTGCGGCGGCGTGCAGGCAGCGGTCGAGAACCCGGAGTTGGGTCTGATCAACAACTGGCTGCTGCATATCCGCGATCTGTGGTACAAGCATAGTTCGTCATTGAAGCAGCTGCCGACACCGGAAGAGCGTTTTAACAAACTTTGTGAAATCAACGTGATCGAGCAGGTTTATAACCTGGGACACTCCACCATCATGCAGTCAGCATGGAAGCGCGGCCAGAATGTCAAAATTCACGGCTGGGTTTACGGTATTCAGGATGGACACCTGCACGATCTGGAAGTCGGTGCTTCCAGCATGGACGTCCTTGAAGAACGTCATCATAAAGGTATCGCTAACGCGCTGAAAGGCTTGGAAAACCCGAGCTGATCCCCGGGCAGCATCATATATCAGGCCGGGAGAACCGGCCTTAGTCGATCGTGCGGTGAGCGTTACTCTTCCAGCATCACCACGTGGCCTACGTAAGGCAGATGGCGATAGCGCTGGGCATAGTCGATACCGTAGCCCACTACGAATTTATCAGGAATAGTGAAGCCCACGTATTCCACCGGCACGTCAACTTCCCGCCGTTCAGGCTTATCCAGCAGCGTACAGATCGCCAGCGACTTCGGCTCGCGCAGACGCAGGATTTCCCGCACTTTGCTCAGCGTATTGCCGGAATCAATAATATCTTCCACGATCAGAACATCTTTGCCACGGATATCCTCATCCAAATCCTTAAGGATTTTCACATCACGCGTGGTGGACATGCCGCTGCCGTAGCTGGAAGCCGTCATAAAATCGACCTCGTGTGATACCTCAATCTTGCGGCAGAGATCCGCCATAAACATAAAGGAACCACGCAGCAGGCCAACCAGCACCATTTCGCTGCCGCTGTCGCGGTAGCTGTCGGTGATTTGCTGGCCCAGTTCAGCGATGCGTTTGGCAATCTCTTGTTCAGAGATCATGACTTCTACAGTGTGTTTCATAGGTTGTGTCAATATCGTCGGTGGCTTAGAAGAAGCAGCGAAGTTTACCACATTTTTTGCAGCCGTCGGTGACTCTGCCACAGCAGAGCTGGCGGTGCGGACATACGTCTGTCTGTCTGGCAAGCTCTCAGTGATTGATCTCGCATAAAGTTCTAATAATAGAATTTTAATTCATTTAAGAGCGTGGCGGTCGCCGTGCTAGCTTAAGCTAAAAATGAGCTGCTAGTGCCTGTGCTGCAGGCTGGAGAAAGTATGGCGACGCAACATTCAAAGAAAACGCATCTCGGCAGGCGCGAATTGCAACCTGAGACGCAAATGCTCAACTACGGTTACGATCCTGCCCTGTCCGAGGGCGCGGTCAAACCGCCGGTCTTTTTGACGTCGACCTTTATATTTACCAGCGCCGAGGAAGGCCGCGACTTTTTCGACTACGTCTCTGGCCGCCGCGAGCCGCCGGAAGGCGAAGGGAACGGGCTGGTTTATTCACGCTTTAACCACCCCAATAGCGAAATCGTTGAAGATCGGCTGGCGATTTATGAACGAACCGAAAGTGCGGCGCTGTTCTCTTCCGGTATGTCAGCCATTTCTACCGCGCTGCTGGCCTTTATCGAGCCTGGTGATGTTGTTCTGCATTCGCAGCCTTTATATGGCGGCACCGAAACGCTGCTGACTAAAACCTTTCGCCGACTCGGCGTGGCGTCGGTGGGGTTTGCCGACGGCGTTGATGAGGACTCGGTTCGGGCGGCAGCCCACGCAGCAATGGAACAGGGGCGCGTCTCGGTGATCCTGATCGAATCGCCCGCTAACCCCACTAACAGCCTGGTCGATATTGCGCTGATAAAACGCGTAGCGGATGAAATAGCACGCCATCAGAAGCATCGTCCGGTTATTGCCTGCGACAACACGTTGCTCGGGCCGGTTTTCCAGCGTCCGATTGAGCACGGCGCGGATCTTTCGCTGTACTCTCTGACCAAGTATGTCGGCGGGCATTCCGACTTAATTGCCGGAGCGGTGATGGGCAGCAAGGCGCTGATTAAGCAAATCAAAGCATTGCGCAGCGCGATCGGCACCCAGCTCGATCCCCATTCCTGCTGGATGATTGGCCGCTCGCTGGAAACGCTGTCGCTGCGTATGGAGCGCGCCAACGATAATGCTGCCGCCGTAGCCGCATTTCTGCATTCGCATGAAAAAATTGAAAAACTGCACTATCTGCCGTTTCTGGAAGCCGGTTCGCCAGCCGCACGGGTTTATGAGCAACAGTGTAGCGGCGCGGGATCGACATTTTCGTTCGACGTGGTCGGTGGGCAGGCTGCCGCCTTTAAG
>NZ_DALZCD010000195.1:0-8449 GCF_031978025.1 Erwinia sp. | reverse complement strand
TCCTGCGCGTCCCCTGCACCACGGAAGAAAGCGAAATACGCGACAGATAGCGGGTCAACTCCTCATTATCAATGCCAATCACGCACAGGCTTTCCGGTACTGCGATGCCGATATGCTCACACGTCTGCAGGATGTGTCTGGCGCGGGCATCCGTGACGGCGACGATACCGGTATGCGCAGGCAGAGAATGCAGCCATTCCGCCAGCTTTTGCTGGGCTATTTCCCAGCTATTGCTGTCCGTTACCATCCCTTCATAAAGCAGCCCGGGCCACGGCATGTCACGGGTAAGACGCCGGAACGCCGACGCCCGCTCCTGTGCCCAGCGCTTGCCTGCCGAGGCAGGCAGGCCGAAAAAGGCGAAGCGTTCAATGCCTTTCTCAGTCAGGTGGTTTAGCGCAGCGGCCACCAGCGCCTCGTTATCCGTGGCAACGTAACTGACGCCAGGATAGTCTTCGCGGTTACTGTAAGATCCGCCCACGCCGACTACCGGCAGCGCAATTTGACCCAGCTGCGCGGCAAGCTGACTGTCATCAAAGTCCGCTATGATGCCGCTGCCGGAAAGAATGTTCTCGTTCAGATGATGAACGCTGAAATCCTCTTCTATATAAATGTCCCAGTCGCACTGCGAGGCGTAAAAATACTCGCCTATGCCTTCAATAATCTGTCGGTCATACGCTTTGTTAGCATTAAACAGAAGCGAAATTCGGGCGTGCCTGGTACAAGCATCATTGTTCTTCATATTCTGACCCTGAAACGAAAGCGACCGCTTCAATATGAAGAATTTTTTTGTAAAGACAAGGGATCCCGGGAAGCCATCGTCAGGCCTGCCGGGGCGATCAAAAAAAAAGCGGCGCGGCGTTTTCCGTTATGCAGAAAAACCCGCTGGCCGCGCGTTAAAGTGAGACGGTTTGTTGATAGAGCGAGCTGAATAACCTTTGCCGCTGGCGGTAGAAATCATGGCGATCGGCACGAGGCGTATAGCGGGACTCCAACGGCAGCACCGGCAGCAGATCCGCGGGCGACACCCCCGGATAGCAGCTCATGCGGGCGAGCCTGGCCGCCCCCAGCGCCGGGCCAACATCGCCGCCCGTACGGTATTCCATCGTAACGCCGGAGATATCGGCCAGTAGCTGCCGCCAGAACGCACTGCGTGCCCCTCCGCCAATCAGCGTGACGGCAGCAGGCCGGATGCCCGTCGCCCGTAAGGCGGCCATCCCTTCCGCCAGGCCCAGGCTGACGCCTTCCAGCACCGCCATCGCCAACTCTGCCGGACCGTGCTGATGAGTGAATCCCCAGAACACGCCGGTCGCATCAGGATTATTATGCGGCGTGCGCTCGCCGGACAGATAAGGCAGGAAACAGGGCGACTTCTCTCCCGGTTTCGCCTGTTCGGCCAGCGCCAGCAGGGCCGCCACGGAAGACTGCCCCGTCAGCCGCGCCGCCCAGTCCAGGCAGGAAGCCGCACTGAGCATCACCGACATCAGGTGCCAGGTGTCGGGCAACGCATGACAAAAGCTGTGTACGGCCTGCTCGGGGTTACTGAGAAAGCGCTCGCTAACCGCAAAACAGACGCCGGACGTGCCCAGCGACAGCATTGCCTGCCCCGGCTGCCAAATCCCGGCACCAATCGCGCCGGCGGCGTTATCGCCGCCACCGGCGACAACCGGCAGGTTAGCGGGTAGCGACCAACGCTGGCTCAACGCGGCAGTTAGCTGCCCCGTGACCTCGTTACCTTCAAACAGCGTCGGCATCTGGTCGCGCGTCAGGCCACAGGCCGCCAGCAGCTTATCGCTCCAGGCGCGTTTGCCGACATCCAGCCACAGCGTGCCTGCCGCATCGGACATATCGCTGGCGAACTCCCCGGTCATTCGCCAGCGCAGATAATCCTTCGGCAGCAGAACATGGGTAATCTGATGATAAATAGCCGGCTCATGCTCTTTTACCCACAGCAGCTTGGGCGCGGTAAAGCCTGGCATCATCAGGTTGCCCGTTATCTGACGAGCATCCGGCACGCTGGCTTCCAGCTGCTGACAGGCTTGCGCGCTACGGCCGTCGTTCCATAAAATAGCGGGTCGCAGGACTTCCTGCTGCTGCCCAAGCAGCACGGCGCCGTGCATTTGCCCGGTCAGCCCGATCGCCCGAACCGCTTTCAGCGTATGCTGCGCGGCCAGTGCCAGCATGACCCGGTCGGTGGCCTGCCACCACGCTTGCGGATCCTGCTCAGACCACAAAGGATGAGGACGAGAGACGGTCAGTTTCTCCGTGTGGCTGGCCAGCACCCCATTGTTTTCGTCCAGCAGGACGCCTTTTACGCCGGACGTACCAAGATCGATTCCTATATACATGCGTTGCTTCCTCTGGCATGGGGCAGTTGCTACCGGTAGAGGGCCTGATTCACAATATTTTCCAGCCGCTCCTGATGGCCGCTGCGGTGCTGCGGGAAGAGGGCTGATTTTTCCGTATAGCCCGCCAGTTCCTGCAAAGAGAGTTTCCCGGCAAGGATATCCTGACCCAGCTGGCCATTCCAGCCCGCGTAGCGTGCTTCGCGAGCCTGCTCAAGCCGTCCTTCCTCGATCAGGCGAGCGGCAATGCGCAGGCCGTGCGCCATCACATCCATTCCGCCGATATGGCCGTAAAACAGGTCGTAAGGATCGGTACTCTGACGGCGAACTTTGGCATCGAAGTTCAGCCCGCCGGTAGTGAACCCGCCTGCCTTGAGAATTTCATACATAATCAGGGCGTTTTCCTCCACGCTATTTGGGAACTGATCCGTATCCCAACCGAGCTGCAAATCACCACGATTAGCATCCACAGAACCAAAAATGCCCAGCGCGGCCGCCGTGGCGATTTCATGGTGGAAAGAGTGTCCGGCCAGCGTCGCGTGGTTAGCTTCCACGTTCACTTTGATCTCATTTTCTAACCCGAACTCTTTCAGAAAGCCGTAAACGGTTGCCACATCATAATCATACTGATGTTTGGTCGGCTCCTGCGGCTTCGGCTCGATTAACAAGGTGCCGGTAAAGCCAATGCGGTGTTTGTTCTCTACCACCATCTGCATAAACCGGCCAATCTGGGCGCGTTCCTGCTTCAGATCGGTATTCAACAAAGTTTCATACCCTTCACGGCCGCCCCATAAAACATAGTTTTCACCGCCCAGTTTTTGCGTAGCGGCCATGGCCGTATTGACCTGCAGCGCGGCCCAGGCAAACACTTCCGGGTCCGGACTGGTAGCCGCGCCTGCGCCATAACGTGGGTGGGTGAAACAGTTTGCGGTTCCCCATAGTAACTTCACGCCGGTTTGCTGCTGTTTTTCCGCCAGGAGGTCCGTCATCACCGCAAAGTTATGCAGATATTCCTTCACGGAATTCCCCTGAGGCGCCACGTCGGCGTCGTGAAAGCAATAAAACGGCACGTTAAGCTTGTCGAAAAACTCAAAGGCGATATCCGCCTTCACTTTCGCCTGTTCCAGCTCGTTGCCCGCTTTAAACCAGGGACGTTCGAATGCGCCCGTGCCGAACATATCGGTGCCGGCCCAGCAGAAGGTGTGCCAATAGCAGGCGGCAAAACGGAGGTGATCTTTCATTTTTTTGCCAAGAATAACTTCATCCGGATTATAAAAATGAAAGGCCAGGTCGTTCTGACTGTCACTGCCTTCATAAGCAATTTTAGTTATACGATCGAAATAGTTTGCCATGGTCATTATCCTTAAAGATATTTTCAGGAAGTAGTGGGAACCCCATTACTATGCAAACAATAAAGCCTGGTACTCAATTATAAAATTTCGTAAAACGTCGCTGTAATATCCCAACCATGACATCAGTCACAAAGTTGTTAGCAAAGAGCAAGAGGACTGAAAAGACAGCCTGTGATCCCTCTCATAAAAAGCAAAACGCCTGTAGTGTTTACAAAAAATTGTAATTTCCTTGCGGCGTCCGGAAGATTATGTTTTATCACGCGGCAGACGTGCTTCAGCAAAAATGATGCGCCGATCAATAAAAAGGGCAACCCTGGCCTCAAACATAAAACGCTCCACCTTATTTCTTCCTACCCAAGAGGTTTGTTATGGCAAGAGCATCTGAAATGAAAGCCAATAATCGCTATATAATCTCCGTCACGCTGGTGGCAACATTAGGCGGGTTATTATTTGGTTACGATACGGCGGTCATTTCCGGGACCGTTTCTTCACTGAATAAAGTTTTTATTTCTCCCCGGGAATTAAGCGAATCGGCAGCCAATTCACTGCTGGGTTTTTGCGTTGCCAGCGCGCTGATTGGCTGTATTATCGGCGGCGTACTGGGCGGGCCGTTAAGCGCCCGTTTTGGCAGAAAGAAAACGCTGCTGGTCGCGGCCGTTCTGTTCTTTTTATCGGCGTTGGGCTCCGCTTTTCCCGAGGTCGGCCATCGCGCCGTCAGTACGGATAACGGTGTGCCTTATTATCTTTCGGGTTATCTCAGCGAATTCGTCATCTACCGTATCGTTGGCGGGATTGGTGTGGGCCTGGCTTCTATGGTTTCCCCTATGTATATCGCTGAAATTACGCCAGCGAAAATTCGCGGTCGTATGGTTGCCTGCAACCAGTTTGCTATTATTTTAGGCCAGCTGCTGGTTTACTGCGTCAATTACAGTATTGCGTTATCCGGTAATGCAGACTGGCTGGATACCCTCGGATGGCGGCTGATGTTCCTCTCGGGTGCCATACCTTCTTTATTATTTTTCATTCTGCTGTTTGCCGTACCGGAAAGCCCGCGCTGGCTGGCCGCTAAGGGAATGAATGACAAAGCCGCCGTCATTCTGGAAAAACTTTTTGGCAAAGCACAGGGCCAGCAAGAGCTGCAGAATATTACGCATTCGGTTAATACTCGCACCAGCAAAAGCGCCCCGCTGTTTTCTTTTGGTGCTGGCGTTATTGTTATTGGCATTATGCTTTCCGTATTTCAGCAATTTGTCGGTATTAATGTGGTTTTATATTATGCGCCGGAGGTTTTCCGCTCCGTTGGATCCAGCACCGATGTCGCTCTGTTACAAACTATTATTGTGGGCATCATTAATTTAATTTTCACCACCATTGCTATTATGACGGTGGATAATTTTGGCCGCAAGCCGCTGCAAATTATCGGCGCACTGGGCATGGCGATCGGCATGTTTACGCTGGGCACCGCCTTTTACAGCAAAATGTCCGGCGTGGTGGCGCTGGGCGCAATGCTGTTTTACGTAGCGTCCTTTGCTATCTCCTGGGGGCCGGTCTGCTGGGTATTGCTGGCGGAAATTTTCCCTAACCGCATTCGCAGTAAAGCGATGTCGCTGGCCGTGGCAGCACAGTGGGTGGCGAACTATCTGGTTTCGTGGACTTTCCCGATGATGGATAAAAACAGCACGCTCAACGCGCATTTCAATAATGGTTTCGCCTACTGGTTGTATGGCGTAATGGGGCTGCTGGCGGCGATATTTATGTGGAAATTTGTGCCGGAAACCAAGGGCAAATCTCTGGAAGAGCTGGAGTCCCAGTGGAAAAAACCTGCCGGTGGTGAGCTGAATGAGAAGCTGGCCGACTGACGTTTAACCCGCCGGCAGGCTAGCCTCCTGTCGGCCAGACCAGCTCGCTGCTCATTCAGTGCGTGTCACCAGCCAACAGCCCGTTCTATAAGCGGGCTGTTGGCTTCTTTTGCTCAGACTTTATTTGTAGAAGACGCAGGCATCAGCTGCTCTGTTCGTCAAAAAGGAGCTTTAAGAACGTTGCTCTACAGCAGCGTAATCTGCTTTTGCTGCAAAAGCTTACGCATATCGGCACCTGGCTCGCCATCAACGATTAACGTGCTGGCGATGGTCAGCTCGCCAATAGCAAAGGCGGAGGCTGAATTAAGCTTCTCTTTAGACACCATCACCACCGTCTCAGCGGCTCTTGCTGCCAGTGCCCTTTTAACGCCGGCTTCTTCATGGTTGCCGGTGGTTAAACCGGCGGTTTTGTGCACGCCGGTCACTCCCATAAAGAAAAGATCGGCATTGATACGCGCGATGGCCTCAAACACCGTTGCTCCTACCGCTACCAGAGAGTGACGATAGAGCTGGCCGCCAAGCATAATCACCTCGATCAGAGGAAAATCTGCCAGAGCAACAGCAATGTTCGGGCTATGTGTAATGGCTGTGAAGGCCAAATCCCGGGGCAATAAACGCACCATTTCCGCCGTGGTTGTGCCACCGTCGATAATGACTACCTGACCGGGCTGAATCAGCTGAACCGCTTTTCGGGCAATAGATTGCTTGGAGGTAATCTGCACGTTTTTGCGTGTTTCAAAGGGCGCTATGGCGGCAGAAACCGGCAGCGCCCCACCATGCACACGCTGCAGTAACCCTTCGGCGGCAAGCTCACGCAGATCGCGGCGGATAGAGTCTTCAGACACCCCAAAGCGCTGGCTTAACTCGCCGGACATGACCTGATCCTCGGCGGCAAGCAGCCTTAATATTTGCTGTTTACGTTGAGTGGAGAGCATAATTTTCCATTCTTGTTTTTTCTTGATAGTGCACGATTGTGCATGATAATGTCCCCCCTGTCATCATCAGGGGGACTTTATGCAGCAGAAAATACGCAATATTCGTGAACAGGTGTTATCCGATAACTGGTACGTATTAAAAAAATATACCTTTGAACTGCAACGTGCAGATGGCCAGTGGCAGGAGCAACAGCGTGAGGCTTATGACCGTGGCAACGGCGCAGTAATACTGCTTTACAACCGCTGCAAGCGCACCGTGGTACTGACGCGTCAGTTTCGCCTTCCGGTTTTTATCAATGGTCATCACGGCTTTCTGATTGAGGCCGCCGCCGGTTTGCTCGACGAGGCTTCACCAGAAGCGCGCATCATCGCAGAAGCGGAAGAAGAAACGGGGTATCGGGTTAAAAAGCTTGAGAAAGTGATGGAAGCCTATATGAGTCCCGGCTCGGTGACAGAAAAGCTTTATTTTTTTATCGCTGAATACACGGATGAGGATCGTCAAAGCTCGGGCGGCGGGCTGGTCGATGAGGGCGAAGATATAGAAGTGATGGAATGGTCTCTGGACCATGCGCTGGCCGCGATACGCAGTGGAGAAATTATGGATGCCAAAACCATTATGTTACTTCAACATCTCGCCTTGAATGTGACTTTTTAAGCGGGTACATAATTATTATTGTGGGTCTGGTGCGAACCGGCACAGAAGGAAACCCCATACAAGGTGCATGCTGACCTGCAAAAGCCCGGACAGGCGGCATTACAGGTTGATCACCAAGGGCAGATGCCCGCGTTCGGCAAAGAGTTGGCATCTTTTGTCATGGCCACACCTCGTAATATTTGATAGTACAAGCTAAAGCAGGAACAGCCCCTGCGGGATTGATCCACCACGGGCTTCTGACATGGCTACCAGCAGTAGAGGAATACCAAAAAGAGCAAACGCTTAAAGGAGCGCCAACTTCTGACACATTGAAGATTGACGTCAGACCAATGTCTGCTTTGAGCGAGGAGCGGACCTTAACATCCTTGCAACAAGGATGTTATGCCATATTAGACATAATATCCCCGTTGCAAATCATGCCCCATACGCCTATAAAATCAGAAACCTATGTGGAAATGAGGGCACTATGGACCTCTCGAACAGAAAATTACTGCCGCTTGAATCGGATCATGCTTACAGTCTGATTTCACAGCTCCGGAATACTTCCAAAGAGAAATTTATCGAAAGCGTCAGAATTCAGACCATGAACGGTTATGAGCTTGTTGGCGCATTTGGCGATGAGAAAATGCTCGGCCTGATGGGCTTCCGCCCCGTTCATACTCTGGCCAGAGTATCACATCTCCATATTGATGATTTGGTCGTAGATGAGGCATTAAGAAGTTCGGGGATAGGGAAAAAACTGCTGGATTTTGCCACCACTGAATCAGAAAGCAGGGATATGAACTTCGTGTTTCTTGATGCCCGACAGCAGGCGATACCATTTTATGAGCGTAATGGTTTTGTGGCTCACACTTCACCTTCAATGAAAAAGCCTCTCCGATAAAACCAAAGAGCCTGTACCTGGGCGTTTTACAGGGTTGCTATCAATAATGCCCGGGCAGTCTGATTTAACATAAGAGTTCTTACAAGTACCGATTAAATAGCCTCAAGATATTTTCCCCTCTTAAATATTTCGCGTCATCAGTCATAAAAACTAGTTCCTAATGCTGATATGGAAAAAGCCCCTCAGCCCCCCCACTCTTTTGCCTTAGCTACACCAATCCTTCTCTCCTTGTCCGGAGATCCGAAAACCCCAAAAGTCGGAACACACAAAAACTGACGCACAGGTGTTTACTCATTACCATCTGCAATTTCATCCCGTTATACTATGAAAAAACAGGAGGCTGGCGTGAAACTGAAAATGCAGGAAATGAGACTGTTTAACCTCGTGTTTGAGAGCGATGCCGGCTGATGTGTTTTGACAATA
>NZ_DALZCD010000194.1:0-8450 GCF_031978025.1 Erwinia sp. | reverse complement strand
CGAATAGCCGTTTTCAGATAATCAAATGACGACACCGGGTGCCTCCTGCATAACGGGCGCGCGTTCCGCCACTTTGAAGTGCGGAGCACGCCGCGCGCTCCGCTTTTAAGTTAAAGCTCGTCGAGGATAGCCAGCGCATCGGCCAGCTTTTTCACGCCATAGACTTTCATGTTTTCCGGCGTTTTCTTCGGTACGTTGGCAATCGGCACAATGGCGCGTCGGAAACCGTGCTTGGCCGCTTCGGAAATGCGCTCCTGGCCGCTCGGCACCGGCCGGATTTCGCCCGCCAGACCGACTTCGCCAAACACCACCAAATCCTGCGGCAGAGGGCGATCGCGCAGGCTGGAAACCATCGACAGCATCAGGGCCAGATCGGCGCTGGTTTCGGTAACCTTTACGCCACCTACCACGTTAACGAAAACATCCTGATCGGCCATTTGCAGGCCGCCGTGGCGATGCAGCACCGCCAGCAAAATCGCCAGGCGATTCTGTTCCAGCCCGACCGCCACGCGCCTTGGATTCCCCAACATTGAGTGATCCACCAGCGCCTGGATTTCTACCAGCAGCGGCCGTGTTCCTTCCCACAGCACCATCACCGAGCTGCCGGAGGTCACCTCATCGCCCCGACTGAGGAAGATGGCAGAAGGATTACTGACTTCTCGTAGGCCCTGCTCGGTCATGGCGAATACGCCCAGTTCGTTCACTGCGCCAAAGCGGTTTTTGTGGCTGCGTAGGGTGCGGAAACGGGAATCCGCATCGCCATCCAGCAGCACCGAGCAGTCGATACAGTGTTCCAGAACCTTTGGCCCGGCCAGCGAGCCGTCTTTCGTCACGTGACCCACCATCACGATCGCTACGCCGCGCGTTTTAGCAAAGCGGGTAAGGTAAGCGGCGGTTTCCCTGACCTGCGCCACGCTGCCGGGCGAGGACTGAATATCCGCCATATGCATGACCTGGATGGAGTCGATCACCATCAGCTTTGGCTCTTCCTGCTCGGCGATCTGACAGATTTGCTCGATGCTGGTTTCCGACAGCATATTCAGATTGGCGGTCGGCAGGCCCAGACGGTGCGCGCGCATCGCTACCTGCTGAAGCGACTCTTCGCCGGTGACGTAGAGCGTTTTCATGTTCTCGGAAAGCTTGCAGAGCGTTTGCAGCAGCAGCGTACTTTTCCCTGCGCCAGGGCTGCCGCCGATCAGGATAGCGCTGCCCGGCACTACGCCGCCGCCGAGGACGCGATCGAATTCCTTAAAGCCGGTGCTGAAACGCGGCAGCGCCTCCAGGCTGATCTCCGACAGTTTTTGCACGCGGCTTGGGCCAGCGCTGCCCGCATAGCCGGTCAGACGTTCGTTACGGGCCACCGTCGGCGACGCCGCAAGACGCACCTCGGTGATGGTGTTCCAGGCCTGGCAGGCGCTGCATTGCCCCTGCCAGCGTGGATAATCTGCGCCGCATTCATTACAAACAAAGGCGCGCTTTACCGCTTTGGCCAAATCTACCCCTTAGCGTTCTTCATGGATCAGACTGCCGGTCAGGATGCAGAGCACGCCCAACAGATCAGCATGACGAATAGTGACTTCTGTTTTTTCATTAACTTTCGGCTTGGCGTGATAGGCGATGCCCAGCGCGGAGGCCTGGATCATCAGCAAATCGTTGGCGCCATCGCCAATCGCCACGGTTTGTTCCGGCGCGATTTCAAAGCGATTGGCCAGTTTACGCAGCGTCTCGGCTTTGTATTTGGCATCGACAATATCGCCCAGCACTTCGCCGGTCAGCCTGCCGTCGCGGATTTCCAGCTGGTTAGCCACAATCGCGGAAAGGCGCAATGTGTCGCGCAGGTGTTCGGCAAAATAGGTAAAGCCACCGGAAGCGATCGCCACGTGCCAGCCCAGTGCCTGTAGCTTGTGCACCAGCGAGCTGAGGCCCGGCATCAGCGGCATTTCCGCCCGTACCTGCGCCAGAATGTTGGCGTCGGCGCCTTTAAGTGTAGCCACGCGCTGGCGCAGGCTGGCGGTAAAATCGAGTTCGCCGCGCATGGCACGTTCGGTCACTTCCGCCACCTGTTCACCGCTTCCAGCCAGTTTGGCGATCTCATCGATACATTCGATTTGGATGGCGGTGGAATCCATATCCATCACCAAAAGTCCCGGCGTTTTCAGGTGCGGAATACGGCCCAGCGGCGCCACGTCCAGCCCGACTTCGTGAGCCAGTTTGGTGGCACGCGCGGTTAACGATCCCGCCAGGCGGATCACCTGATAATCTTCCACTGCCCAGGCGCTGACGATAACCATCGCCGCCCCCAGCCTGTGCTGAAGCGCCGTCAGGCGATCTTTATTCAGGTCACGCCCATACAGAAGCCAACCGGTGCGGCCAGCGCGATAATCCAGCGGCATCACTTCATCGCCGCTGAGGGAAAGAGGTAAACCCGGCCAGAGAGAAACATCCGAAGGCAGGTCGCACCAGGTCAGACTATTTGGCATTACAGCTCCTGTAGGGGACAGTTTAATCACGCAAGAGGCTACCCTGTCTCGCCCGCTTCTGGCAACATAAATGCGGTTCCGTTTCCGGACAAAATGTAAAGGGTAAAAATGGCAAAAGCCAGAGTAACATTTCGGCTGCACCGCACGGCAATTGTCCTGATTTGCCTGGCACTGCTGGTCATGCTGATGCAGGGTGCCTCGTGGTTCAGCATGGGCCACCAGATGGCCCGCTCGGAGCAGGTGGAAGAGCTGGCGCGGACGCTCACCCGTCAGGTCGCCTTCAGCCTGACGCCGCTGATGGAAAACAGTGATGATAACCATCAGAAGATGGTGGATATCCTCACGCAGTTGACCACCGAGAGCCGAATTTTGGACGCATCGGTTTATGACGATAGCGGAACGCTGCTGGCACACAGCGGCGAAACCATTAACGTCCGCGACCGGCTGGCATTGGATGGTCAACGGGCCGGCAGCTATTTCAATCATCAGCTGGTCGAGCCGCTGTCCGGCGCTGACGGGCCGCGTGGTTTTCTGCGCGTCACGCTGGATACCCACGTGCTGGTGACGGATTCGCGTCAGGTTGATAACACTACCAATATCCTGCGCCTGATGATGCTGCTGGCACTGGCTATCGGTATTATCCTTACCCGCACGCTGCTGCGGGATCGCCGTACGCGCTGGCAGCAGTCGCCCTTCCTGCTTACCGCTAACCGTCCGGTAAAAGAAGATAATGGCGAGACGGATAAAAATTAACGGGCGGGTCTGCTCGCTCGATCTGTGGCAGCGGCGCGTTCAGCGCCGGCTCCACAGTATCGCCTTCTGGCGAGGCTTATCGTTCTGTTCCGCGCCTGCTGCACACACTGCCGCCTGCTAAAACTCACCGCTGCCGCCTGGCCACTTTGCCAGTTGCAGGAACCTCTGGCGCGCCGCGCCGCAACAATAAAAATATTTCAGGCGCAATAACGCACGATAAAGAGATTCATGGGCGAACAATCAGCGAGGCAGGATCGGGTAATAAAACCGGAGAAGATGAGCGGATACTTTGCAATAACGCCGACCTACGGAGCCGGTCGGCGTCTCAATATAACGGCCGCCAGAGCGACGGCCGCTTAAATCAGGCTTTGTCGCCCAGCAGGACGGATTCCAGCGCGATCTCAACCATGTCGTTAAACGTGGTCTGACGCTCGGCCGCCGAGGTCTGCTCATGGGTACGGATATGGTCAGAAACAGTACAGATCGCCAGCGCTTTTGCACCGAACTCTGCCGCTACACCATAGATGCCTGCCGCTTCCATTTCCACGCCCAGAATGCCGTACTTTTCCATCACGTCGAACATCTGCGGATCTGGCGTATAGAACAGGTCGGCGGAGAAAATGTTGCCAACGCGTGCATCAACACCCAGGTTTTTCGCCGCATCCACCGCGTTGCGCACCATATCGAAATCGGCAATCGCTGCGAAGTCGTGATCCTTAAAGCGCATCCGGTTCACTTTAGAATCGGTGCTGGCACCCATACCGATAACGATATCGCGCAGCTTCACGTCTTCACGAACCGCGCCGCAGGAGCCCACGCGAATGATCTTTTTCACGCCGAATTCGGTGATCAGCTCTTTAGCGTAGATAGAGCAGGAAGGGATGCCCATACCGTGACCCATCACGGAGATTTTCCGGCCCTTATAAGTGCCGGTATAGCCCAGCATCCCACGCACGTTATTGACTTCCACGGCATCCTGCAAAAAGGTTTCCGCAATGTGCTTTGCGCGCAGCGGGTCGCCCGGCATCAGCACTACGTCCGCGAAATCACCCATTTCTGCGTTAATATGAGGGGTAGCCATCTTTTATCCTTATTTACTTTTCGCCGGCTCGCGCCGGCGTGTTACGTTGCGCTGATTACAGCATGCTTTTGCCATATTCCATTGCGGAAAGGCCAAAATACGTGGCCACAGTCTGACCGATATCCGCAAAGGTGTCACGGTATCCCAGCGAGCCGGGCTTAACGTTCGGGCCGTAAATCAAAACAGGAATGTGCTCGCGGGTATGTTCCGTGCCCTGCCAGGTCGGATCGCATCCGTGGTCGGCGGTGAGGATTAGAATATCGCCCTCTTCTACCAGTGCCATCAGTTCCGGCAGACGACGGTCAAACAGCTCCAGGCCGCCCGCGTAGCCCGCCACGTCGCGACGGTGGCCCCATGTGGAGTCGAAATCTACAAAGTTAGTAAAGACGATGCTGTTATCCGGCGCCGTTTTCATTTCCTGCACGGTCGCGTCAAACAGCGCGTCCAGCCCGGTCGCCTTCACTTTTTTAGTGATGCCGACGTGCGCATAGATATCGGCAATTTTGCCCACGGAGACCACTTCGCCCCCTTTTTCCTCCACCAGCTTTTTCAGGATGGTGGGTGACGGCGGCTCAACGGCCAGGTCGTGACGGTTGCCGGTACGCTCGAAGTGTCCCGCTTTGTCGCCCACAAATGGACGCGCGATCACGCGGCCGATGTTGTAGCCGCCTTCGGTCAGCGCTTCGCGAGCGATTTCACAGAGATCGTAAAGGCGCTGCAGGCCAAAAGTTTCTTCATGACAGGCAATCTGGAACACCGAGTCGGCTGAGGTATAGAAAATCGGCTTGCCGGTTTTCATATGCTCTTCGCCCAGCTGGTCCAGGATCACCGTACCGGAAGAGTGGCAGTTACCCAGATAGCCCGGCAGATCCGCTTTTTCGACCAGCTCGTCCAGTAATGCCTGAGGGAAACTGTTCTCTTTTTCCGTAAAGTAGCCCCAGTCAAACAGCACCGGCACACCGGCAATTTCCCAGTGGCCGGACGGCGTATCTTTGCCCGACGACAGCTCACTGGCGTAAGCGTAAGCACCGATAATTTCGGCGTTTTCATCCAGTCCCGCCGGGAACTTACCGGTAGAAGCTTCCGCCGCTTTGCCTAAGCCGAGCGCGGTAAGATTGGGCAGATGCAGCGGCCCTTTACGTCCGATATCCGCTTCGCCTTTAAAGCAGGCTTCAGCAATGTGCCCCAGCGTATCGGAACCTTCATCGCCAAACTTATGAGCGTCTTTGCTTGACCCAATACCGAAAGAGTCGAGCACCATAATAAATGCACGTTTCATCGTGGTCTCCTGCGTTATTAACGCGATGAGCTAAATTTTATCGATCGGAACAGTATGCCGTTTATTGCGTCACTCTGCGATAAATAACTGGCGTTGGCTGCGGGGATTTTTCTGCCAGGGTGATCGCCTGTTTCACCGCCGCCGCTGCTTCCTGCCAGCTCGCTTCACTGGCGGCATGGATCACCGCAAGCGGCCGCTCGCCGTCCACGCGGTCACCCAGCTGCGCCATCTCGCTTAGCCCTACACTGTAGTCAATGGTATCGCTGGCGCGACGACGGCCGCCGCCCATGGTGACTACCGCCAGCCCCAGCGCGCGGGTATCCATTGCGCTCACAATGCCGGGCCGATCGGCGTACACCGCCTTGCTGAGCATCGGTGCGGGCAGGTAGCTATCCAGCCTGTCGATAAAGTCCACCGGGCCTTTTTGCGCGGCCACCATGCGTGAGAACACTTCCGCCGCGCGGCCGTTATCCAGCACCGCCTGCAGCTTACGCCTCGCTTCGTCATGGTCTGCGGCCAGCCCGCCAGACAGCAGCATTTCGGCGCTGAGCGCCATCGTCACTTCCAGCAGGCGCGGATTGCGATAGTCGCCGGTCAGGAAGCGGACTGCCTCACGGACTTCCAGCGCATTGCCCGCGCTGGAAGCCAGCACCTGATTCATATCGGTCAACAGCGCGGTGGTTTTGCAGCCTGCGCCGTTTGCCACGCCGACAATGGCCTGTGCCAGACTTTCAGACTGTTCAAAAGTCGGCATAAAAGCGCCGGAGCCGACTTTGACATCCATCACCAGGGCATCCAGCCCTTCAGCAAGTTTTTTCGCCAGAATCGAGGCGGTAATCAGCGGGATAGAATCGACGGTCGCCGTGATATCACGCGTGGCGTAGAAGCGCTTGTCGGCAGGTGCCAGCGAGTTGGTCTGGCCGATAATCGCCACACCCACCTCTTTGATAATAGTGCGGAAGGTCTGATCTTCCGGGAAGATATCGAAGCCGGGGATGGCTTCCAGCTTATCCAGGGTGCCGCCGGTATGACCAAGACCGCGACCGGAAATCATCGGGACGTAACCGCCGCAGGCCGCTACCATCGGTCCCAGCATCAGCGAAGTGACATCGCCCACGCCGCCGGTTGAGTGCTTATCCACTACCGGCCCATTCAGCCCCAGGCTCTGCCAGTTCAGCACCGAGCCGGAATCACGCATCGCCATCGTCAGCGCCACGCGCTCCGGCAGCGTCATATCATGGAACCAGATGGTCATCGCCAGCGCGGCAATTTGCCCTTCCGAAACCGCGTTGTCACGGACGCCCTTAATAAAAAAGCGGATCTCTTCTTCGCTCAGCGCCTGACCATCTCTTTTTTTACGAATTATTTCCTGTGGCAGAAACACGTTACCCCCTGGTGAGGTGTGAGGTGATGGCCCGGCCATCGCGTCCGGGCTGCATTGAGGGACGCCCGCCTTTTTTAGCTGGCGGGCTGCCCCGTTAGTGAAAGCGGGTTAGTAAGCAGAATCGCTTTTTGCGGCTGTATGTCCGGCCGTGTTCAGCAGGCTGGCCAGCAGGCTGGAGGCGCCAAAGCGGAAATGCCGCGCGTCGGCCCACTCTTCGCCCAGGATATCGTCCGCCAGCTTCAGGTAGATCGCCGCATCTTCAGCCGTTTTTACCCCGCCTGCGGGCTTAAAGCCAACCTGATGCTTAACGCCTTTTTCGGCGATAACACGCAGCATGATTTCCGCCACTTCCGGCGTGGCGTTAACCGCCACTTTACCGGTAGAGGTTTTAATAAAGTCCGCACCGGCTTCAATAGCGATCTCAGAGGCTTTGCGGATCAGCGCTTCTGTTTTCAGCTCGCCGGTTTCGATAATAACTTTCAGCAGGACGCCCGCGTCAACGCAGGCTTCTTTGCAAGCGTAAACCATGTCGTAACCGACTTCTTCATTACCGGCAATCAGCGCGCGGTAAGGGAAAACCACGTCTACTTCGTCTGCACCGTAGGCGATAGCCGCATGGGTTTCCGCCAGTGCGATTTCGATATCATCGTTGCCGTGCGGGAAGTTGGTCACGGTAGCAATACGGATATCCGGTGTGCCCTGCTCACGCAGCGTTTTCCGCGCAATCGGAATAAAACGGGGGTAGATGCAAATGGCCGCCGTCTCGCCGACAGGCGTTTTGGCCTGATGACACAGCGCAACCACTTTGGCTTCCGTGTCGTCGTCGTTCAGGGTGGTCAGGTCCATCAGCTTCAGCGCGCGAACGGCAGTAGTGGTTAAATCAGTCATGGTGTTCTCCGAAAAAGGCGGTTGGCATGGCAGCCGTGCCGGGCAACAAAATCACAATGTTAGGATAGTAACATTCTGCCCGGCTGCCGACTGTGACAGCTTTCACATTGAGGCGGCTGCGGTCAGGATAATTATAGCGCACGCAGCAACAGGATAACACTGGCATCCCAAGGGATAAGGGGCAGACCGTTAAACAGGAGAACCTGAAATGTTATGATAATAACATTTCAGCAGGCGAAATCGTGGCCGATTCCGGACCGGTCAGGGCTGTAGGAGAGGAGTGAGCATGCCGGGCACCGTGTATGCCCCTTCACGGCAAGGCAAAATAGTTGAGTCGCTACTGCGGGCTTCGCTTTTAGTCAGATCCGGAACAGCCTGCGGGTATTTTCCCGGATAGTTTCGGCAATCTCCTGTGGCGATTCTTCGCGGATCTCACACAGGCTTTGCCAGACATGTTTAATTCTTTCGGGACGATTTGGCTGGCCCTGAAAACCCTGTACCGGCATGTCGGGCGAATCGGTTTCCAGCAGCAGCGACGTCAGCGGCAAGCGCGCAATGGCATGGCGGGTTTTACTGGCTCGCTCA
>NZ_DALZCD010000193.1:0-8455 GCF_031978025.1 Erwinia sp. | reverse complement strand
CTGGTTGGCTGGTTGGCTGGTTGGCTGGTTGGCGGATTGGTTGGCTGGCTGGCACATCGCATGATCAGCTCATTTGGCCCTACAAACAGGCGGAGAGGGCCAGGCAGAAAACTAGCGAGGCAGGCAGAAGGTTAGAAGGTTCCATTGCTCGCCTTATGCCATCCCGCTGAATCCGCCGCAGAGAGTCAGATAATAATTGCGCCTTTATTCGCCATCTCTTTCAGTGCTTTTTCACTGTCATAGGGTGAAAGGTTTACGCCGCGACAGCCTTCGGTAACGACTTTAACCTGATAACCGAGCGCCAGGGCATCCAGTACGCTGTATTTCACGCAGTAGTCCGTCGCCAGCCCCATCATTGTCAGGCTGGTGACGCCATGGCTTTTCAGCCAGTCATCCAGCGCCGTTTTGCTGCGATGTCCGTTATCGAAAAACGCGCTATAGCTGTCTGTCAGCGGCTGCTCGCCTTTATAAATCCGTGTGGTCAGGTAACGACGGTCCAGCGCAGGATGCAGCTCTGCACCGGTGCTGTGCTGTACGCAATGATCTGGCCACCATATTTGCGGCAGGCCGTCCAGTTCGCCCAGCGTGCCCGCAGGCTGGCCCGCGACTGACGCAAAGCTGCCGTGGTTAGCCGGATGCCAGTCAAGCGTGGCCACCACAGGCCGCTGAAGCTGATAAAACGCTGCGGCGTAACGATTGGCTACGGTAATAGTCCTGTCGCCACCCTCGACGGCCAGGGCGCCACCCGGACAAAAATCGTTCTGCAGGTCAATCAGGATCAGAGCCTGGTGCATTTTTATCTCACTTTTCGTCAGGCGTCAGTTCACCACGCAGATTCACCTGCATTTTCTGGCGAACTTCATCGCTGGAAAGGTTCTGGCTGAGCAGAAAATGCAGTTTGGTCAGCGTGGCTTCAACGGTCATATCATAGCCGCTGACCACGCCAGCCAACGCCAGTGCATTGCCCGTAGCGTAGCCGCCCATATTGACTTTACCAGACATGCATTGCGTCAGATTCACCACCACGATGCCGCGATCGGACGCTTCTTTTAGCTCTTTCAAAAAGGCAGGGTTTTGTGGGGCGTTCCCTACGCCGTAGGAGCGCAGGATCAGCGCTTTTACCGGCTGGCGCAAAAAGTTGCTGACCACATCGGCAGAAATTCCTGGATAAATAGTGACCACGCCGACCGGCTGAGGCGTAATCGAACGAATAACCAGCGGGCCCTGACCACCAGGCGCAGCGGGCGTATTCAGGCGGCGGATATGGATCCCTGCTTCCAGCAGTGGGGCAAGATTAGGCGAGGCGAAGGCGTTAAAGCCATCGGCATGGGCCTTGGTGGTACGATTGCCGCGATACAGTTGATTGTTGAAGAAAAGGGCAACTTCATTAATAGGGTAGTTAGCGGCAACAAAGAGTGAATTAAGCAAATTCTGCTGTCCGTCAGAACGCAATTCGGCCAGCGGGATTTGTGACCCTGTCACAATTACCGGTTTAGCCAGATTCTCCAACATAAAAGAGAGCGCAGAAGCAGTGAACGCCATGGTATCGGTGCCGTGCAGGATGACAAAACCGTCGTATTTATCGTAGTTAGCCTGGATATCATCCGCAATCGTTTGCCAATCCTGCGGTGTCATATCGGAAGAATCAATCAGCGGCTGATACTCATGGATGGTGAAATCCGGCATTTCGGTACGATGAAATTCCGGCATCTTCGCCAGCTGGTTTTGCAGATGACCGGACACCGGCACGTAACCATGTTCGGAACGCTGCATGCCGATAGTACCGCCGGTATAGGCTACATAGATGGATTTTTTTTGCATGGGATTGAATTACTCAGGCTTGAAAAAGAGGGCAGTATAAGGGGAAAACCGGGGAAAAGCAGCCCGACCAGCGGGCCGCTTTCGGCTTATTTGACCTGGCTACAGGTCAGGCAGAACGCATAGCGGTTCTGTGGGTCGTTGAGATTATCAAACAGACCCGGCTGATTTTTCATTGCAGTCATCACGTCATACATCGGTGCAGGCAAATAAACCTGCAGCGCCGCAGGCAGGGCGGCACGTACCGATGCATCCAGCTGGCTAAACAGCAGATCGGCAAAACCGGGCTCGTCCTGATACCAGTTCAGCTGGGCCTGCTTAAGATGGGCCAGTTCTGCTGCTTTGGCTACCGCGTCATCAAAATCACCCAGCGAGTCGACCAGTCCGTTGTTTTTGGCATCGCTGCCTGTCCAGACATGACCCTGAGCAATTTGATCGATCTGTTCCGGCGTTTTCCCGCGAGAGTGGGCTACCAGCCCCAGGAAGTTTTTATAGCCGTTTTCAATGCTCAGCTGCATCAGCTGCTGCACTTCTGGCGGCAGGGCCTTGGTCGTTGCCACGTCCGCCAGCGGTGAGGTGGCTACGCCGTCGGTATGCACACCAATGGCATCCAGCGAGTTTTCAACCGTATTGATGACGCCAAAGATACCGATAGAGCCGGTCAGCGTGCTCGGGCTGGCAATAATGTAACTGGCTGGCGTGGAAATCCAGTAGCCTCCCGAAGCGGCCATACCGCCCATCGACACCACTACTGGCTTGCCGACCTCTTTGGCTGCCGCCAGTTCCTCACGTATGGTTTCAGACGCGCTGACGCTGCCGCCAGGGCTGTTAACGCGCAGAATAATCGCCTTGACCTGGTCATCCAGGCGCGCTTTACGGATAGCCAGCGCGGTGGTATCGCCGCCGACATTACCTGGCGTTTCTTCGCCGTCCATAATCGCGCCGTTAGCCATAATGACGGCAATATTGCCGTTGGCTGCCGGTTTGTCTTTGATCGCGTAGTCGTAGATGCTGGTGCCCTTAAAGTCTTGTGCCTGCTTGTCCCAGCCAAAAATTTTGCCCAGCTCTCTGTCCACGACTGAACGAGAAGCCAGTTCGTCTACCAGCTTGTTGTCTTTTGCATAGCGCGCGGTATCGCCACCCACTTTTTGCAAACCGTCAAGCACGCCTTGCGCCCCAGGGAACAGCTGCTGTGGAGTAGTCTGCCGGTTGGCGGCGAGGGTATTAAGGTAGTTCTGCCACAGCTCGCCAATCCAGCGGCTGTCCGCATCGCGCGCGGCAGGTGACATATCATCACGCAGGAAAGGCTCCACGGCAGACTTGTAGGTGCCCACGCGGAAAACGTGAGAACTGACTTTCAGCTTGTCCAGCAGCGTTTTGTAGTAAAGCCCGTTAGTAGCGAAACCGTGTAAATCGACCGTGCCCTGTGGCGACAGATAAATTTTGTTGGCGAAGCTGGCAAGATAGTATTGCGCCTGGCTGTAACTGTCGCCGGTAGCATAAATCTGTTTACCGCTGTCACGGAACTCGCGCAGCGCTTTGCCGATATAGCTCAACGAGGGCTGGTCCGCCCCGGCGAAATCACGCAGATCGAGTACCATACCGGTAATATTGCCATCATTTTTCGCCTGGCGAATGGCATCCACCACGTCAAACAGCGAATTCTCTTTAAGGCGATCGCTGCTGGTCCCCAGCAGCTGACGGCCAAGCTTGCTGAGCTTATTGCTGACGGAAGGCTTATCGACAACGACGCCGGCCAGGTCAACAATCAGTGCGCCTTTCTGCGTTTCAACCGGTGCAGAGGATTTGGTAAACTGGAAGTACCCCACGGCGCAGATCAAAATCAGCAGTACCAGGAAAAGATTAAGGATAAATTCCCGAATAAAATTCAGCAGGCGCCAGGCCCCTTTAAAAACGCCAGCGATCGCTCGCCACAAAGTGCGCATAGTCTCTCCATAATCGCGATAAAAAACCCGGAAATTCGACGGAAAGCAGCCCGTGCCGGGTCAGGATGGTGACATCCTAAAGAGCAGGGACAAACTTGTCAGCAGGAAAAAGCGGAATGCTGTAACAAATCATCATCCTGTGCTAGCTTCAGCAGCTCAGTATTATGATCAGGAGTAAGTTATGGACGCACTGGATCTGGTAGTTAACCGTCGTTCCGCCTCACGCTTAAGCGAGCCTGCGCCCGCCGGAGAAGCGCTGGAAAATATTATTCGCGCCGGGATGCGCGCGCCCGATCACGGCACCCTACAACCCTGGCGGTTTACTGTCATTGAGAACGAAGGGCGCGACCGCTTCAGTCAGCTGCTGGAAAAAGCTGCGCGTGACGACAATATGGAACCGAAAGCAATTGAAAAAGCAAAGCAGTCGCCGTTTCGTGCCCCAATGATTATTACCGTAGTGGCCCATTGCGAAGAACACCATAAGGTGCCTCGCTGGGAACAGGTGGTCTCCGCTGGCTGTGCGGTAATGGCAATGCAGATGGCGGCCGTGGCTCAGGGCTTTAACGGTATCTGGCGCAGTGGAGCCTGGACTGAGCATCACGCGGTGCGGGAAGCGTTTAAGTGTCGCGAGCAGGACGCTATTGTCGGCTTCCTTTACTTAGGTACGCCGCAGCTGAAATCCTCCACCACGCTGGTCCCACCCGACACGGCGCCTTTTGTCAGCTATTTCTGACAGATCCTCAGCTTCAGAAAAGGCAAAATAGTCGCGTGGCCGTTATTTTGCCGGGATAATAAGCAAACGGACGGTGAAACGCTTATCACCGTCTGCTGAAAACGCTACCATCTATCCACTTTTGTCCCCCTGAAGGAAGTCATCGCCGGATGCGTTTGTTTATTGCCGAAAAACCCAGCCTCGCCCGCGCGATTGCGGACGTTCTCCCCAAGCCACATCGCCGAGGCGACGGCTATATCGCCTGCGGCAGCGAGGATGTCGTCACCTGGTGCGTTGGCCACCTGCTTGAGCAGGCGCAGCCCGACAGCTATGACAGCCGCTATGCGCGCTGGGCACTGGCCGACTTGCCTATCGTGCCGGAAAAATGGCGGCTGCAACCGCGCCCCTCCGTAGCAAAACAGCTGAACGTTATCAAAACGCTACTGGAGAAAGCCAGCGATGTTGTGCACGCCGGTGACCCGGACAGGGAAGGGCAGCTGCTGGTGGACGAGGTACTGGACTATCTGGCACTGCCGCCACAGAAGCGTGAACGCGTACAGCGTTGCCTGATTAACGATTTAAATCCGCAGGCCGTATCAAGGGCGATTGAACGCCTGCGCGAAAACCGCGAATTTATTCCTCTGTGCGTATCGGCGCTGGCGCGAGCGCGTGCCGACTGGCTTTATGGTATCAATATGACCCGCGCCTATACGCTGCTGGGCCGCAACGCCGGTTACGACGGCGTGCTGTCGGTGGGGCGCGTTCAGACGCCGGTGCTGGGCCTGGTGGTCCGGCGCGACGAAGAAATCGAAAATTTCGTGCCTAAAGATTTCTTTGAGGTAAAGGCGCATATTGTCACGCCAAAAGATGAGCGCTTTGTCGCCACGTGGCAGCCGAGCGAAGCCTGTGAGCCGCATCAGGACGAGGAAGGCAGACTGCTTAATCGCCAGCTGGCCGAGCACGTGGTCGCGCGCATTGGCGGCCAGCCAGCGCATGTCACCAGCTATAACGACAAACGCGAGAACGACACCGCGCCGCTGCCTTTTTCGCTTTCTGCCTTGCAGATTGAAGCGGGCAGGCGTTTTGGGCTGAGTGCCCAAACAGTGCTGGATACCTGTCAGAAGCTTTATGAAACCCATAAGCTTATTACCTATCCTCGTTCGGACAGCCGCTATTTGCCTGACGAGCATTTTGCCGGCAGACATGCAGTGCTGAACGCCATTAACGTGCACCAGCCGTCGCTGACGCCGCCAGCCGATTTCGACAGCGATCGCCGCAACCGCTGCTGGGACGATAAAAAAGTGGATGCACACCACGCTATTATTCCTACGGCGCGCAGCAGTCAGGTCAGGCTGACCGAAAATGAGGCCAATATCTATCGCCTGATCGCCACGCAGTATCTGATGCAGTTCTGTCCTGATGCTATCTACCGTAAATGCGTAATCGAGCTGGATATCGCGGGTGGCAAGTTTATGGCTAAAGCGCGTTTTCTGGCCGAAGCAGGTTGGCGCGCGTTACTGGGCAGCAAAGAGCGGGACGAAGAAAATGACGGCACGCCGCTGCCAGTGGTGGCCAAAGGGGACGAGCTATTGTGCGAAAGCGGAGAGGTTGTTAGCAAGCAGACCCAGCCGCCTCGTTCCTTTACCGATTCAACGTTATTATCGGCCATGACCGGTATCGCACGATTTGTACAGGATAAAGATCTAAAGAAAGTGCTGCGTGCGACCGATGGTTTAGGAACAGAGGCGACTCGCGCCGGGATTATCGAACTGCTGTTTAAACGTGCTTTTCTGGTTAAGAAAGGGCGTTACATCAATGCGACTCCCGCCGGGCGCGCGCTGATCCACTCGCTGCCGGAAATGGCGGCGCGTCCGGATATGACCGCCCAGTGGGAATCCACGCTGACCAAAATCAGTGAGAAACAGTGCCGCTACCAGGACTTTATGCAGCCGCTGGTGGGGACGCTCTATACTCTGATCGATCAGGCGCGACAGCAGCCCGCTGCGCACGCGTTCCGTGGCCTTCCTTCACCGGCGGGTAACCGTAAAAAGCCGCAGCGTAAGGCGGCGAAAGCGAAGGGGAATTAAGTGATGAAAAGCGTTTTAGTCGCGGCCGTGCTGTTGTTCTGTTCACCGCTGTATGCGGGGGAAATGCATCTCAGCACGGGGCATAACGATTATGAGCAGGATCGGGAACCTGTGCAGAGCGGCGGCGCCAATGCGGATGTGATGGTGGATATGCCGCCGGAGGTCTGGACGCAGGGACAGAACAATCAGCCTCCCTGTCTGCGCTGCTGTACTTATCAAAATCGCAGCTACACCGAAGGCTCGGTAGTGAAGATGGAAGGCGTGCTGTTACAGTGCAGCCGCGATGAAAAATCTTACGGTACCAATAATCTGATTTGGCAAACCGTTAAGTAGTCTGTCTGAGCCAGGCGGCCAGCAGGGGAATATCGGCTGGCGCCAGTTCGTAACGCTGCGCTTGCTGCGGCAAACACCAGGCCAGCGCCTGGTGGCAATTCAGCTGAGGTTCGCCGGTAAACGCCGCGACCTGCCAGGCGTGCAGATGGATCTGCCGTCCGTTAACCTCGCGACTTTCACTGGCAATATAGCCGCCAATCACAGCGTCAATGCCCAACTCTTCTTTCAGCTCTCTCTGCAGCGCCTGAGGCTGGCTTTCACCGGCCTCTACTTTACCGCCCGGAAATTCCCACAGCCCGGCCTGATCGCCGTGCGGGCCACGTTGCGCCAGCAAAATTTTTCCCTGGCGCACAATCAACGCGGCCACGACGTCAAGCTTAGCCGCCATCAGAAACTGAACTCGGCCCAGACGGGCGCGTGATCGGAAGGCTTTTCCATGCTGCGGATAGCGTAATCAATACCGGTAGCTGTGCAGCGCTCGGCTAATGGCTGGCTGGCCAACAGCAGATCGATACGCAGACCGCGATTATCATCGAAGCCTTTGGAACGGTAATCAAACCAGGAAAAGCGATCGTTGACGTCGCCATTCTGCGCGCGCCAGGTATCGACCAGTCCCCAGTTAAGCAGGCGATCCATCCATTCCCGCTCTTCCGGGAGGAAGGAGCATTTGCCGGTACGCAGCCAGCGTTTGCGGCTGTCTTCGCCGATACCAATGTCAAGATCGGTCGTGCTGATATTCATATCGCCCATTATCAGTACCGGATTGGTGGGCTGGTGCTCCTGCTCCAGGTAGCTTTGCAGATCGCGGTAAAACTTCTCTTTTGCCGGGAATTTTGTCGCATGGTCGCGGCTTTCGCCCTGCGGGAAGTAGCCGTTAATCACGGTGATATTGCCGATTGGGCTAACGATATCCGCCATAATCAGGCGGCGTTGTGCCTCTTCATCATCTCCTGGAAAACCGCGACGTACCGCTACCGGCTGGCTTTTAGTCAGCAGCGCAACGCCATAGTGGCCTTTCTGGCCGTGATAAAACACGTGGTAACCCAGGCTGGCGACGTCGTCGAGCGGAAACATGTCATCGTGCACTTTCGTTTCCTGCAGGCCGATGACATCCGGCTGATGTTGCTCAACGATGGCCGCGAGCTGATGGGGACGGGCACGCAGCCCATTGATATTAAAAGAGAGAAATTTCATTACCAGGCCCGATTGGCGGGAAAAAGATGTGCGGATGGTAGCAGAATCTGACGCCGACTGTCATTAGTCAGCCGTGGAGCGCGTTCCAGCACCAGACGGTTCACCGGATAAAAGGTGCTGAGAGCAGCAGTGTGCGGGAAGGATTTACGTCGCTGGGCTCCGTGCCCTGCGGGTCAAACCTTCGGGGTCGAAGCTTCTCATCCTTCCCTGTGTGGGATCTGAAAGGAAGTGCTTTGTATGGGAGCAGGAGAAGTATGAAAGGGAGGTGCTCAGGGTGGAATTGTACGGGAAGGATTTACGTCGCTGCGCGCCGTGCCCTGCGGGTCAAACCTTCGGGGTCGAAGCTTCTCATCCTTCCCTGTGTG
>NZ_DALZCD010000192.1:0-8455 GCF_031978025.1 Erwinia sp. | reverse complement strand
GGCTTTTATACGACCTGAATCAGGTCCCGAAGTAGTAGTTGACATTAGCGGAGCACTAAAATGATCCAAGAACAGACTATGCTGAACGTCGCCGACAACTCCGGTGCACGTCGCGTAATGTGTATCAAGGTTCTGGGTGGCTCGCACCGTCGCTACGCAGGCGTAGGCGATATCATCAAAATTACCATCAAGGAAGCAATTCCTCGCGGTAAGGTTAAGAAAGGTGATGTGCTGAAGGCGGTAGTGGTGCGCACCAAGAAGGGTGTTCGTCGCCCGGACGGTTCTGTCATTCGCTTCGATGGTAATGCATGCGTTATTTTAAACAATAACAGCGAGCAGCCTATCGGAACGCGTATTTTTGGGCCGGTAACTCGTGAACTTCGTACTGAAAAGTTCATGAAAATTATCTCTCTGGCACCAGAAGTACTCTAAGGAGCGAAAAATGGCAGCTAAAATCCGTCGCGATGACGAAGTTATCGTGCTGACCGGCAAAGATAAAGGTAAGCGCGGTAAAGTTAAGAATGTCCTGTCTTCTGGCAAGGTCATTGTTGAAGGTATCAACCTGGTGAAGAAACATCAGAAGCCGGTTCCGGCTCTGAACCAACCAGGTGGCATCGTTGAAAAAGAAGCCGCTATTCAGGTTTCCAACGTTGCACTTTACAACACTGCCACCGGCAAGGCTGACCGTGTAGGCTTTAGATTCGAAGACGGCAAAAAAGTCCGTTTCTTCAAGTCTAACAGCGAAACTATCAAGTAATTTGGAGTAGTACGATGGCGAAACTGCATGATTACTACAAAGACGAAGTAGTTAAGAAACTCATGACTGAGTTTAACTACAATTCTGTCATGCAAGTCCCTCGGGTCGAGAAGATCACCCTGAACATGGGTGTTGGTGAAGCGATCGCTGACAAGAAACTGCTGGATAACGCAGCAGCTGACCTGGCAGCAATCTCCGGTCAAAAACCGTTTATCACCAAAGCACGCAAATCTGTTGCAGGCTTCAAAATCCGTCAGGGCTATCCGATCGGCTGTAAAGTAACTCTGCGTGGCGAGCGCATGTGGGAGTTCTTTGAGCGTCTGATCTCTATTGCTGTACCGCGTATCCGTGACTTCCGTGGCTTGTCCGCTAAGTCATTCGACGGTCGTGGTAACTACAGCATGGGCGTTCGTGAGCAGATCATCTTCCCAGAAATCGACTATGACAAAGTCGATCGCGTTCGTGGTTTGGATATTACCATTACCACTACTGCGAAATCTGACGATGAAGGCCGTGCTCTGCTGGCTGCCTTTGACTTCCCGTTCCGCAAGTAAGGTAGGGTTACTTCATGGCTAAGCAATCGATGAAGGCACGCGAAGTCGTTCGCGTAAAACTGGCTGATAAATACCGCGCTAAACGCGAGGAATTAAAAGCTATCATCTCTAATGTGAACTCATCCGACGAAGATCGTTGGAATGCGGTTCTCAAGCTGCAAACTCTGCCGCGTGATTCCAGCCCGTCTCGTCAGCGTAACCGCTGCCGCCAAACTGGCCGTCCGCATGGTTATGTGGGCAAATTCGGGTTGAGCCGTATCAAGTTGCGTGAAGCCGCCATGCGCGGTGAAGTACCTGGCTTGAAAAAGGCTAGCTGGTAATTACCAATTGAATCACGGGAGTAAAGACAGATGAGCATGCAAGATCCGATCGCGGATATGCTGACCCGTATCCGTAACGGTCAAGCCGCGAACAAAGTTGCGGTCACCATGCCTTCCTCCAAGCTGAAAGTGGCAATTGCCAACGTGCTGAAGGAAGAAGGATATATTGAAGAATTTAAAATCGAAGGCGACACCAAGCCAGAACTGGAACTGACTCTTAAGTATTTCCAGGGCAAGGCTGTGGTAGAAAGCATTCAGCGTGTAAGCCGTCCAGGTCTGCGTATCTACAAACGCAAAGACGAACTGCCAAAAGTAATGGCTGGACTGGGTATCGCTGTTGTTTCTACCTCTAAAGGTGTCATGACCGATCGTGCAGCGCGCCAGGCTGGTCTTGGTGGCGAAATTATCTGCTACGTAGCTTAACGGAGGAAAGAATGTCTCGTGTTGCTAAAGCACCTGTCGTCATTCCTGCCGGCGTAGAGGTAAAACTCGACGGTCAGGTTATTTCGATTAAAGGTAAAAACGGCGAGCTGACTCGTACCCTCAACAATGCTGTAGAAGTGAAGCATGCTGACAACGCTCTGACTTTCGCACCACGCGAAGGTTTTGCAGACGGTTGGGCACAGGCTGGTACTTCTCGTGCACTGGTGAACGGTATGGTTATCGGTGTTACCGAAGGCTTCACTAAGAAGCTGCAGCTGGTTGGTGTAGGTTATCGTGCGGCCGTGAAAGGCAACGCTGTGAGTCTGGCCCTGGGCTTTTCTCACCCTGTTGAACACGCGCTGCCTGCGGGCGTCACTGCTGAATGTCCAACTCAAACTGAAATCGTGCTGAAAGGCGCTGATAAGCAGATGATTGGACAGGTTGCAGCCGATCTGCGCGCCTACCGTCGTCCTGAGCCTTATAAAGGCAAGGGTGTTCGTTACGCCGACGAAGTCGTGCGTACCAAAGAGGCTAAGAAGAAGTAAGGTAACACTATGGATAAGAAATCTGCTCGTATCCGTCGTGCGACCCGCGCACGCCGCAAGCTCAAAGAGCTGGGTGCAACTCGCCTGGTGGTACATCGTACCCCGCGTCATATTTACGCACAGGTAATTGCTCCTAACGGTTCTGAAGTTCTGGTTGCTGCTTCTACAGTAGAAAAAGCAATCAGTGAGCAACTGAAGTACACTGGAAACAAAGACGCCGCCGCCGCTGTTGGTAAAGCAGTTGCTGAGCGCGCAATCGAAAAAGGCATCACTGGTGTTTCTTTCGACCGCTCTGGTTTCCAATATCATGGTCGTGTCCAGGCACTGGCAGATGCTGCCCGTGAAGCTGGCCTACAGTTCTAAGGTAGAGGTGTAAGATGGCACACATCGAAAAACAAGCTGGCGAACTGCAGGAAAAGCTGATCGCGGTAAATCGCGTATCGAAAACCGTTAAAGGTGGTCGTATTTTCTCCTTCACTGCACTGACAGTGGTAGGCGACGGTAACGGTCGCATCGGTTTTGGTTACGGTAAAGCGCGTGAAGTTCCAGCAGCGATCCAGAAAGCGATGGAAAAAGCTCGTCGCAATATGATCAATGTCGCGCTGAACAACGGCACCCTGCAGCACCCTGTTAAAGGTGTGCACACAGGTTCTCGTGTGTTCATGCAGCCGGCTTCTGAAGGTACCGGTATCATTGCCGGCGGTGCAATGCGCGCCGTTCTGGAAGTCGCTGGGGTTCATAACGTTCTGGCTAAAGCCTACGGTTCCACTAACCCGATTAACGTGGTTCGTGCAACGCTGGATGGCCTGGCCAACATGAATTCCCCAGAAATGGTCGCTGCCAAGCGTGGCAAATCCGTTGAAGACATTCTGGGGTAATGACCATGGCTAAGACTATTAAAATTACTCAAACCCGCAGTTCGATCGGACGTTTGCCGAAACACAAGGCAACGCTGCTTGGCCTGGGTCTGCGTCGTATTAACCACACCGTAGAGCGTGAAGACACGCCAGCTGTACGCGGCATGGTTAACGCGATTTCCTACATGGTTAAAGTGGAGGAGTAACAGATGCGTTTAAATACTCTGTCTCCGGCCGACGGGTCTAAACACGCTTCCAAGCGTCTGGGTCGTGGTATCGGTTCTGGCCTCGGTAAAACCGGCGGTCGTGGTCACAAAGGTCAGAACTCTCGTTCTGGCGGTGGCGTACGTCGTGGGTTCGAAGGTGGCCAGATGCCTCTGTACCGTCGTCTGCCGAAATTCGGTTTCACCTCTCGCAAATCTATGGTTACGACAGAAGTTCGTCTGTCTGACCTGGCGAAAGTTGAAGGCGGGATCGTCGACCTGAACACGCTGAAAGCGGCCAACATTATCGGTATTCAGATTGAATTCGCTAAGGTTATCCTGTCTGGCGAAGTCTCTGCTCCGGTAACGGTTCGCGGTCTGCGTGTCACTAAAGGCGCTCGTGCTGCAATCGAAGCTGCTGGCGGTAAAATTGAGGAATAAGTAGCAGATGGCTAAGCAACCGGGATTAGATTTTCAAAGTGCCAAAGGTGGTTTTGGCGAACTAAAACGCAGACTTCTGTTTGTGATTGGTGCGCTGATTGTATTCCGCATTGGCTCTTTTATTCCGATCCCTGGTATCGATGCCACTGTACTTGCCAAACTGCTTGAGCAACAGCGTGGCACCATCATTGAAATGTTTAACATGTTCTCTGGTGGTGCTCTGAGCCGTGCTTCTATCTTTGCCCTGGGTATTATGCCGTATATTTCGGCCTCGATTATTATCCAGCTGCTGACCGTGGTTCATCCCGCGCTGGCAGAAATAAAGAAAGAAGGGGAGGCTGGCCGTCGTAAGATTAGCCAGTACACCCGTTACGGCACACTGGTACTGGGCATATTTCAGTCTATCGGTATTGCTACCGGTCTGCCGAATATGCCTGGAATGCAGGGCCTGGTGTTAAACCCAGGCTTTGCTTTCTACTTTACCGCTGTTGTCAGCCTGGTGACCGGGACAATGTTCCTGATGTGGCTGGGTGAACAGATTACTGAGCGGGGTATCGGCAACGGTATCTCTATCATAATCTTCGCTGGTATCGTTGCGGGATTGCCGCCGGCCATTGGCCATACCATCGAGCAAGCGCGGCAAGGCGACCTGCACTTCCTCCTGTTGCTGTTGGTTGCAGTTCTTGTATTTGCAGTGACCTTCTTCGTTGTTTTCGTTGAGCGTGGTCAACGCCGCATTGTGGTGAACTATGCGAAACGTCAGCAAGGCCGTCGTGTCTATGCTGCGCAGAGCACACATTTACCGTTGAAAGTGAATATGGCAGGGGTTATCCCGGCAATCTTTGCTTCCAGCATTATCCTGTTCCCGGCGACCATAGCTTCATGGTTCGGGGGCGGAACCGGCTGGAACTGGCTGACGACTATTTCAATGTATTTGCAGCCTGGTCAACCGCTTTATGTGTTACTCTATGCGACTGCAATCATCTTCTTCTGTTTCTTCTATACGGCGTTGGTTTTCAACCCGCGTGAAACAGCAGATAACCTGAAGAAGTCTGGTGCATTTGTACCAGGAATTCGTCCGGGAGAACAGACGGCGAAGTACATCGATAAAGTAATGACTCGCCTCACGTTAGTGGGTGCGCTCTACATTACTTTCATCTGCCTAATCCCGGAGTTCATGCGTGATGCGATGAAAGTTCCATTCTACTTCGGCGGTACATCACTGCTGATCGTAGTTGTTGTCATCATGGACTTTATGGCTCAAGTGCAAACTCTGATGATGTCCAGTCAATACGAGTCTGCATTGAAGAAAGCAAACCTGAAAGGCTACGGCCGTTAATTCAGGCGCTTGAGAAGTTACGGAGAGTAAAAATGAAAGTTCGTGCTTCCGTCAAGAAATTATGTCGTAACTGCAAAATCATCCGTCGTGATGGTGTCGTTCGTGTGATTTGCAGCGCCGAGCCTAAGCATAAACAGCGTCAGGGCTAATATTTTTCTTGCAAAGTCGGGTTGAGCTGGCTAGATTAGCCAGCCAATCTTTTGTATGTCTATGCGTTTCCATTTGAGTATCCTGAAAACGGGCTTTTCAGCATGGGGCGCATATTTAAATAGTAGGAGTGCATAGTGGCCCGTATAGCAGGCATTAACATTCCTGATCATAAACATACTGTTATCGCTTTAACCGCGATCTTCGGTATCGGCAAGACCCGCTCACAGGCTATCTGTGCATCAACGGGAATCGCTGAAAATGTTAAGATCAGTGAGCTGTCTGAAGAACAAATCGACATTCTGCGTGACGCAGTTGCAAAGTTTGTTGTTGAAGGCGATCTGCGTCGTGAAGTCACCCTGAGCATCAAGCGTCTGATGGACCTTGGTTGCTATCGTGGTTTACGTCATCGTCGTGGTCTTCCAGTGCGCGGTCAGCGTACCAAGACCAACGCACGTACCCGCAAGGGTCCGCGTAAACCGATCAAGAAATAATCGGGGTGATTGAATAATGGCAAAGGCACCAGTTCGTGCACGCAAGCGTGTAAGAAAGCAAGTCTCTGATGGCGTGGCTCATGTCCATGCATCTTTCAACAACACCATCGTGACCATTACCGATCGTCAGGGTAACGCGCTGGGTTGGGCAACAGCCGGTGGTTCCGGTTTCCGTGGTTCTCGTAAATCTACGCCGTTCGCTGCACAGGTTGCCGCTGAACGTTGCGCAGACGCCGTGAAAGAGTACGGTATTAAGAACCTGGAAGTTATGGTTAAGGGTCCTGGTCCAGGCCGCGAATCAACGATTCGTGCTCTGAACGCTGCTGGTTTCCGCATCACTAATATTACTGATGTGACTCCGATCCCTCACAACGGTTGTCGTCCGCCGAAAAAACGCCGCGTATAACGCCCGTTTTTTAGGAATGTTGGAGAAAGAAAATGGCAAGATATTTGGGTCCTAAGCTCAAGCTGAGCCGTCGTGAAGGTACAGACCTCTTCCTGAAGTCTGGCGTTCGCGCGATTGATACCAAGTGTAAGATTGAACAAGCCCCTGGCCAGCACGGTGCGCGTAAACCGCGTCTGTCTGACTATGGCGTACAGTTACGTGAAAAGCAAAAAGTTCGTCGTATCTACGGCGTGCTGGAGCGTCAGTTCCGTAACTATTATAAAGAAGCAGCACGTCTGAAAGGCAACACCGGTGAAAACCTGTTAGCTCTGCTGGAAGGTCGTCTGGATAACGTTGTTTATCGTATGGGCTTTGGTGCCACTCGTGCAGAAGCACGTCAGCTGGTTAGCCACAAATCCATCATGGTAAATGGTCGCGTTGTTAGCATCGCTTCTTATCAGGTAACTCCGAATGACGTTGTTAGCATCCGTGAGAAAGCCAAAAAGCAGTCTCGCGTGAAAGCCGCTCTGGAGCTGGCTGAGCAGCGTGAAAAGCCAACCTGGCTGGAAGTTGATGCAACTAAGATGGAAGGTGTGTTCAAACGTATTCCTGAACGTACCGATCTGTCTGCGGACATTAACGAACACCTGATCGTCGAGCTTTACTCCAAGTAAAGCTTAGTACCAAAGAGAGGACACAATGCAGGGTTCTGTGACAGAGTTTCTAAAACCGCGCCTGGTAGATATCGAGCAAGTGAGTTCGACGCACGCCAAGGTGACCCTTGAGCCTTTAGAGCGTGGCTTTGGCCATACTCTTGGTAACGCACTGCGCCGTATTCTGCTTTCATCAATGCCGGGTTGCGCGGTGACCGAGGTTGAAATTGATGGTGTACTACATGAGTACAGCACCAAAGAGGGCGTACAGGAAGATATCCTGGAAATCCTGCTCAACCTGAAAGGGCTGGCGGTAAGAGTTCAGGGGAAAGATGAAGTTATTCTTACTCTGAATAAATCTGGCATTGGCCCTGTGACTGCAGCCGATATCACCCATGATGGTGATGTCGAAATCGTCAAGCCGCAGCACGTGATCTGCCACCTGACTGATGAGAACGCGGCTATCAGCATGCGTATCAAAGTTCAGCGCGGTCGTGGTTATGTGCCGGCTTCTGCCCGAATTCATTCGGAAGAAGATGAGCGCCCGATCGGTCGTCTGTTGGTCGACGCCTGCTACAGCCCTGTAGAGCGTATTGCCTACAATGTTGAAGCAGCGCGTGTAGAACAGCGTACTGACCTGGACAAGCTGGTCATCGAAATGGAAACCAACGGCACTATTGATCCTGAAGAAGCGATCCGCCGTGCGGCAACCATTCTGGCTGAACAACTGGAAGCTTTCGTTGACTTACGTGATGTACGTCAGCCGGAAGTGAAAGAAGAGAAACCAGAATTCGATCCGATCCTGCTGCGCCCTGTTGACGATCTGGAATTGACTGTCCGCTCTGCTAACTGCCTTAAGGCAGAAGCTATCCACTACATCGGTGATCTGGTACAGCGTACCGAGGTTGAGCTGCTTAAAACGCCTAACCTTGGTAAAAAATCTCTTACCGAGATTAAAGATGTGCTGGCTTCTCGTGGTCTGTCTCTGGGCATGCGCCTGGAAAACTGGCCGCCCGCTAGCATCGCTGATGAATAACCCGATCACAGGTTAAGGTTTCACTGAGAAGGATAAGGTCATGCGCCATCGTAAGAGTGGTCGTCAACTGAACCGCAACAGCAGCCATCGCCAGGCTATGTTCCGCAACATGGCAGGCTCTTTGGTTCGTCATGAAATCATCAAGACGACCCTGCCAAAAGCGAAAGAGCTGCGTCGTGTAGTTGAACCGCTGATTACTCTTGCCAAGACCGACAGCGTAGCTAATCGTCGTCTGGCATTCGCCCGCACTCGTGATAACGAGATCGTGGCAAAACTGTTTAACGAACTGGGCCCGCGTTTC
>NZ_DALZCD010000191.1:0-8487 GCF_031978025.1 Erwinia sp. | reverse complement strand
GCTGCAAGGTTCTTTTATCTCTCATATCAATACGCTGGTGGTGCCGGGCGGCAAAATGGGCCTGGCGATGGAGCTGATTATGGGCCCGCTGGTCAAGCGACTGATGGAAGGTAAAGCTATCCATTAACACACCGCCGTATAGCTATGGGTAAGGGTAACGCCTTTGCCCAACATCAGCGCAATTGGGCAATATTTTTCGACCGCCAGACTGACCGCGCGCGCCAGCGCCTTGTCCGTCAGCCCGCTACCGCTGACGATAAAATGCAGGTTGATATGGGTAAACAACTGCGGCGGCTTCTCACGCCGGGCTGACGTTAGCTTTACCTCACAGTTCTCCACGGTAAACCGTCCTTTTTGCAGAATGGCCACCACTTCGGCCGCGCTGCAGCCGCCCGCCGCCATCAGCAGCATTTCCATCGGGCTGGGGGCTTTATCGCCCGCGTTACCGTCCATCACGACCTGATGACCCGATGAGGATCCTCCCAAAAAGGTCAGCCCTTCCACCCATTTTATGCTCGCCTGCATAACAAACTCCTCTAATTCATTCAGTTAAGCCGCGGTCGGTTTAAGGTCACTAAACAGCATAGCGGCAGATTTAGCGCTATGCTGAAGCGAGACAACAGAAGACACCCATGCAAAGCTGTGCTACAAACAAGGCTGTATTTCGTCAGTACTCTACAGACCAGACGAAACGGGACGACATAACGAGCCCGGCACTCAACAGAGAGCCGAATAACTTTCCTGCATGGGAAGCGCTTGACTATTTCAACGCCTGTCAGGGAACTCTGCCCCTGTATTTAGGCACGATAACAACAGAGGATAACAGCGAATGGTTCTCGGCAAACCGCAAACAGACCCGACACTTGAATGGTTCCTGTCACATTGCCATATTCATAAGTATCCATCCAAAAGCACGCTGATCCACCAGGGTGAGAAAGCAGAAACCCTTTACTACATCGTCAAAGGCGCGGTAGCGGTGCTCATCAAGGATGAAGAAGGCAAGGAGATGATCCTTTCTTACCTTAACCAGGGCGATTTTATCGGTGAACTTGGCCTGTTTGAAGAAGGTCAGGAGCGCAGCGCCTGGGTGCGGGCGAAAACAGCCTGCGAAGTGGCAGAAATCTCCTATAAGAAGTTTCGTCAGCTGATCCAGGTTAACCCGGAGATCCTGATGCGCCTCTCTTCACAGATGGCACGTCGTCTTCAGGTGACCTCTGAGAAAGTGGGCAATTTAGCTTTCCTCGATGTGACAGGTCGCATCGCGCAAACGCTGTTGAATCTGGCTAAGCAGCCGGATGCCATGACTCACCCGGATGGAATGCAGATTAAAATCACCCGCCAGGAAATTGGCCAAATCGTCGGCTGCTCGCGCGAAACCGTCGGCCGCATCCTGAAGATGCTGGAAGATCAGAACCTGATCTCCGCGCACGGTAAAACCATCGTGGTCTACGGCACACGCTAGCTACGCTGATTGTATGGCGCAATGCATGCATTGCGCCTTTCAGCGGATACAGAGCAATGTGGCGCCGACTCATCTACCATCCCGAAGTTAACTATGCCCTGCGGCAGACGCTGGTGCTTTGCCTGCCCGTTGCCGTCGGCTGGCTGCTGGGCAATCTGCAAAACGGCCTCCTGTTCTCGATGGTGCCCGCCTGCTGCAATATCGCCGGGCTGGACACGCCGCATAAACGCTTCTTTAAGCGTCTGCTGATCGGCGGCGGCCTTTTTGCCTTCAGCAGCTTTCTGTTGCAGTACCTGGGCAACTTAGCGGTCCCCCTGCCCGCCATCCTGTTTTCAATGGCTATGCTGCTGGGCGTGACCGGTGAAATCAGCCCGCTGCACGGCAGACTGCTGCCCGGCGCGCTGATCGCCGGTATCTTTACCCTGAGCCTCGCGGGCCGTATGCCTATCTGGCAGCCCCCTTCACTCTATATTCTGGGCACGGTTTGGTATGGCCTTTTTAACTGGTTTTGGTTCTGGCTATGGAAAGAGCAGCCGATGCGGGAAACGCTCAGCCTGCTTTATCGCGAGCTGGCCGACTACTGCGAAGCGAAATATAGCCTGCTGACCCAGCTTGCGGATGCGGAGAAAACGCTGCCGCCGCTGCTGGCGCGCCAGCAAAAAGCGGTCGATCTGATTAATACCTGCTATCAGCAAATGCACATGCTGGCCGCCAGCAACGATAACCACCACAAGCGGCTGATCCGCGCTTTTCAGGTTGCGCTGGATTTGCAGGAGCACATTGCTGTCAGCCTGCACCAGCCGGAAGAAGTGCAAAAGCTGGTAGCGCAGAGCCGTGCCGAGGCGGTGATCCGCTGGAACGCGCAGACCATCGCCGCCAGACTGCGCGAACTGGCGGACGATATTCTTTATCATCGTCTGCCGGCCCGGTTCAGCATGGATAAGCCGCTGCAGGCGCTGGAGAAAATCGCCCGGCAGCATCCTGCCAATCCGGTCGGCAACTTTTGCGCCTGGCACTTCAGCCGCATCGCCCGCGTATTACGGACACAACGCCCGCTTTATCAGCGGGATTTAATGGCGGACCGCCAGAAGCGGCTGCCGCTGCTCTCCGCTATACGAAGCTATCTGTCGCTGAAATCGGCCGCGTTACGTACCGCCGCCAGATTTGCGGTCATGCTGGCTTTTGCCAGCACGCTGGCGCTGTTCTTTAATCTGCCTAAACCTTACTGGCTGCTGATGACGATAATGTTTGTTAGCCAGAACGGCTACAGCGCGACAAGGGTGCGCATTCAGCACCGTGCGTTAGGCACGCTGGGCGGGCTGATTGTGGCCGCGCTAACGCTGCGCTTTCAGGTACCGGAATCGGCCGTCCTGCTGATTATGCTGACGCTGACGCTGGCGGGCTATCTGGTTATCCGCAAATACTACGGGCTGGCGACAATAGGTTTTACCGTAACGGCGGTTTACACGCTTCAGCTGCTGTCGTTGAACGGTGCCGACTTCCTGCTGCCGCGCCTGTTGGACACGCTAATGGGCTGCCTGATTGCCTTTGGCGGCATGATCTGGCTGTGGCCGCAGTGGCAAAGTGGCCTGCTACGCCAGAACGCGCACGACGCGCTGGAAACCTATCAGGAAGCGTTACAAAAATTGTTGGGCGACGAAGAGAGCCCGCAGAAGCTCGCCTGGCAGCGTATGCGTGTTAACCAGGCGCATAATGCACTCTTTAACTCGCTAAATCAGGCGATGCAGGAACCGGGTTTCGACGCGCGTTATCTGACCGACATGAAGCTGTGGGTCACGCACAGTCAGTTTATCGTTGAGCATATCAACGCCATGACCATTCTGGCGCGTGAACATACCATGCTGACGCCACAGCTGGCTGAGCGCTATCTGCAAGCCTGCGAGATTGCCCTACAGCGTTGCCAGCAGCGTCTGGAGTATGACGGCCCCGATTCCGGCAGCAGCGTGCTGGAGGTGGACATTCCCCTTCAGGGAGCAACGACGGTGATGGAGCGACATATAAAGCGGATCCTGGAGCATCTTGCCGTCATGCACACCCTTTCTTCGCTGGCATGGAGCAGTCGCCCTCATCATGGACGCTGGCTGTCGCGCCGCTTAAGGAAATCGGCGTAAGGACGTTAACAAGCGGGAGCGTGCTACAGAACAGGACAAGGGCGTGATGCAAGGCAGGTGAGCAATGGGAACAATGCCGGGCAGAGGCCGAAAGCGCAAGGCTTCCGGCCTGACAACTTAAGCCAGCATTTTTTTCACGGCGGTGGCAAAGCGGTTCATGCCCTCTTCAATATCGGCCGGCTCAATGACCAGCGACGGCGCAAAGCGGATCACGTCCGTTCCGGCATTCAGGATCATTACGCCTTCTGCCGCCGCCGCGTTCAACATATCGCGGGCCTTGCCGGCATGCTGTGGCTTCAGCGCCGCGCCAATCAGCAGGCCTTTACCCCGAATATCGCTGAACAGATCCAGCTGTGCATCCAGCGCTTTCAGCGCGGCAACAAATTGTTCACGGCGCGCTTCCACCCCATTCAACACTTCCGGCGTATTGATGATATCCAGCGCGGCTTCCGCCACCGCACAAGCCAGCGGGTTGCCACCGTAGGTGGTGCCGTGCACACCCGGCGCCATCACGGAGGCGATCTCATTGGTGGTCAGCATGGCGCTAACCGGGAAGCCGCCGCCCAGCGCTTTGGCGGTAGATAAAATATCGGGCTTTATGCCGTAATGCTCATACGCAAAGAGCTTGCCGCTGCGGCCCATACCACTTTGCACTTCATCCAGCACCAGCAGCGCCTGATGCTTGTCGCACAGTTCGCGTAGCCCCTGCATAAATTCCTGAGTAGCCGGTACCACGCCGCCCTCGCCCTGAATGGGTTCCACTACAATCGCGCAGGTGTGGTCATCAATAACCGCTTTTACCGCGTTAAGATCGTTAAACGGCACGTGGATAATATCGGCCGGTTTAGGGCCAAAGCCGTCGGAATATTTTGGCTGGCCACCGACGGAAACGGTGAACAGCGTACGACCGTGGAAGGCATTGTGAAACGCGATAATTTTGCTTTTAAAAGGCGAATGGCGTTTGGTGGCGTAATAACGAGCCAGCTTAAACGCCGCCTCGTTGGCTTCCGCGCCCGAGTTAGCGAAGAACACGCGTTCAGCGAAGGTGGCAGCAATCAGTTTGCTGGCCAGGCGCAGCGCGGGCTCATTGGTGAAGACGTTACTGGTGTGCCAGAGGGTTTCACCCTGCGTTTTCAGCGCTTCCACCAGTGCCGGATGGCAGTGGCCCAGCGCGGTAACAGCGATACCGCCGGAAAAGTCGACGTACTCTTTGCCCTGCTGATCCCAAACGCGGCTGCCTTTTCCCTTTACGGGTACAAACTGTGCTGGTGCATAAACAGGCAAAATTACTTCGTCAAATGTCGAGCGAGTTACCGCTAATTTATCCGCTGCCATTGCCAACCTCATTTTTTAACGTTACAGAGATGTGAAATTATAATCATAAAATATGCATAAAAAATCACTTTAAGGCAACTGAATTTATTGCCTGAGGAAATTTTGCAGCAGCTCATGCCCCTGCTCACTGAGGATACTTTCTGGATGAAACTGCACGCCTTCCAGCGGCAAAGAACGATGGCGCAGGCCCATAATTTCATCCCTCTCCCCGTCACGCAGCGACCAGGCGGTCACTTCAAAGTCGGCGGGCAGCGAGGCGGCCTCAACGATTAACGAATGATAGCGTGTCACCTGTAGCGGATGGTTCAGGCCGGAAAAGACGCCACTGTTATTATGCTCAATCAGTGAGGTTTTACCGTGCATTACCTCACGCGCCTGAACAATACGTGCGCCAAAAGCTTGTGCAATCGCCTGATGGCCCAAACAGACCCCCAGCACGGGAATCTTCCCGGCAAAGGTTCGGATAGCCTCCAGTGAGATACCGGCTTCGTCAGGCGTGCACGGGCCTGGGGAGATGACCAGCCGCTCCGGTTTCAACTCGCTTATCTGCTCCAGCGTCAGTTCGTCGTTACGCCTGACGTGCACCTCTGCGCCCGCTTCACAAAAATACTGGTAAAGGTTCCAGGTAAAAGAGTCATAGTTATCAATCAGTAGCAGCATACTGGCTCCGAAAAAAAAGACACGGCGTTATTCTACGCGTTTTCGTCACGCTCGCTGATGACTTTGCCGAAAGCGGCGGCCAGCAGCGATAAGTCCCCTGCCAGGCTCGCCTTAACGGCAGCCTGCCAGCGGTCACTGTCGATCCGGTTCCACTGAATATCGCAACCGGCGTGAATAACCAGCTGTTCAAAGAAAAGGCGCTGGGCGCGCCCGTTACCGCGCAAAAAAGGGTGCAGAACGGTCAGCTCGCAATAGTACCAGGCAAGCCTTTCTGCCATCTGTTCCAGCGGCAAATCGGCCAGGCCATTCTCTTCTTCCAGCGCCTGCATCAGCGCGTTGCCCTCTTTCTCAATATATTCAAAATGACAGCAGGGCGTATCGCCGATGGCGATATCGACTTCGCGCAGCTCGCCTGCGTCTTCGAGCACATCCTGAAAAAGGGCGCGATGCATAGCGCGCAGATGCGGCAGGCCCGGATTGCGTGCCCCCAATTCAGGCAGAGAACCCGTTAACAAAAAGCTCGCCAGGAAATTGGTTGGCAAACGCTGCTGCCAGAAGGTATTTTTTTGTTTATCGGTGAGCTTTCTGGACATGAGATCTCCTTGAAGGGGTGATTGCTGCTAAAAGCTTAGCTGATTATCAGCAGCAATCTCCCGACCGGAGCGTTAAGGCAGGACTTTTGCGGAGAGGATCACGACAGGTTTAACCGGCACGTTCTGATAAGGCCCCACGTTTTGGGTAGGCACCTGAGCGATTTTATCCACCACTTCCTGACCTTTTACCACTTTGCCGAAAACGGCATAGCCGAAGTCACGCTGGCCGTGGTCCAGGAAAGCGTTGTCCGCTACATTGAGGAAAAACTGGCTGGTAGCACTGTCTTTATCGGCAGTACGAGCCATTGAAATGGTGCCGCGCTTGTTCAGCAGGCCATTATCCGCTTCGTTTTTAATCGGCGCGCTGGTGGGTTTTTGCTGCATATCAGCGGTAAAGCCGCCGCCCTGCACCATGAAGCCCGGGATCACGCGATGGAAAACGGTATTGTTGTAGAAGCCATTGTTGACGTAATCAACAAAGTTTTTCGTCGAGATTGGGGCCTTTTGATTATTGAGCTCCAGCTCAATATTGCCAGCAGAGGTCGTCAGCAGCACGTGCGCATCGCCTTTTGCCGCCAGAGCGGAAGCAGAAAGCGTGGATAACGCAAACACGGTGGCGACCGCTGTTAAAGTACGTTTTAACATAAAAAATTCCTTACTTGAGGGCGACAGGCCGAAAGTTGATTGTAAAGAGGCGCTTATCACCGCGCCAGCCTTTTACCTATTTTTACGTCGCCCTTATTAAAGCAAACGCTTTCGCAGCGTGAAAAACGGTGATATCCATCACGAACATCCTGAAATCTCCGGATAAAATTGCATTATTCATTTAAGCAGATCACGAATCCGGCTAAACTGCCCGCGCTTAGCGTGAGCGTTCTGCCTCACAATTCTTGACTCCACGGGCCACAACTATGACTAATCGCGATCGAATCGGGCTTACCTGGATCAGCTTTTTCTCTTATGCGCTAACCGGCGCGGTAGTAATCGTTACCGGTATGGTATTGGAGAATATCGCTGACTATTTTCATCTGCCAGTCGCGCAGATGAGCAACACCTTCACCTTCCTGAATGCCGGCATTTTAGCCGCCGTTTTTCTTAACGCCTGGCTGATGGAAATCATTCCTCTGCGTCGACAGCTGATTTTCGGCTTCGTGCTGATGGTGCTTGCGGTACTGGGGCTGATGACCAGCCACTCGCTGAGTGTTTTTTCGCTTTGCATGTTCGTGCTTGGCGTGGTTAGCGGCATCACCATGTCCATTGGTACTTTCCTTATCACCCATCTGTATGAAGGCCGTCAGCGCGGTTCGCGCCTGCTGTTTACCGACTCCTTCTTCAGTATGGCAGGCACGATTTTTCCCATCATTGCTGCCGCCCTGCTGGCCCGTTCGCTGCCGTGGTATTGGGTTTACGTCTGCATCGGGGTGATTTACGTGGCTATTTTTGTGCTGGCGCTCTGCTTTGAGTTCCCGGTGCTGGGTAAAAAAGCCGCGGTTAAACAGCCAGAAAAAGAGAAATGGGGCATTGGCGTGCTGTTCCTGGCTGTCGCCGCGCTCTGCTATATCCTTGGCCAGCTTGGTTTTATCGGCTGGGTGCCGCTGTATGCTACCAAAACCATGGGTCTTGATCTGACGCAGGCAGGCTCGCTGGTCGGCAACTTCTGGACGGCCTATATGATTGGGATGTGGGCGTTCAGCGCCATTCTGCGCTTCTTCGATCCTCAGCGTATCGTTACGCTGCTGACGCTGCTGGCTACGGGGCTGATGTACTGGTTTATCAGCAGCAACGACGCCGCCATGCTGAAGTGGATCATGATGAGCCTGGGCTTCTTCTCCAGCGCGATTTACACCACCCTTATTACGCTGGGCTCGCTCCAGACCAAAGTCTCCTCGCCTAAGCTGGTGAACTTTATCCTGACCTGCGGCACCATCGGCACCATGCTGACCTTCGTGGTCACCGGCCCGATTGTGGACAAACATGGCGCTCACGCTGCGCTGTCCACGGCTAATATGCTGTATGCGGTCGTGTTTGTGATGTGTGTGCTGCTGGGCTTCGTCAGCAAGCACAAGCGACATGGACATATGTCCTCGCACTAACAGAAAAGGCCGGGAAACCGGCCTTTTTTCTCAGCGTCGAAAATCCACTTCTTCGCGCCCGGCTAAATAGAGCGTACTGGCCGCAGGCTGCGTTTCAGCAATCACCCTTCCCTGACGAATCGAATAACGCGTCGGCACCTGGCGCCGTAACGCATCAAAGCCACTCTCCGCGGGCAGGATAATCAGGTTGGCGCTGTTGCCGCTTTGAAGAC
>NZ_DALZCD010000190.1:0-8549 GCF_031978025.1 Erwinia sp. | reverse complement strand
CTTTACTGCTGACTGCTGTTTCATTTTTGACGCTAATTATTAGCAAGGAAAAAGGCGAGGAAGAATTATGTTCGATGCCGCATCGTCTGGGGCAGACGCCGCCAGCGCTTCTGTCATTACTACCCGTCAACGGATCTGGGCTATCGTAGGCGCTTCTTCAGGTAACCTGGTTGAATGGTTTGATTTTTACGTCTATTCCTTTTGCTCGCTCTATTTTGCCCATATCTTTTTTCCTTCGGGCAATGCCACCACGCAGCTGCTGCAAACGGCAGGCGTATTTGCCGCCGGGTTTCTGATGCGTCCGGTCGGCGGGTGGCTGTTCGGTTATATTGGTGACAAGCATGGAAGGAAAACCTCCATGCTGATCTCTGTCTGCATGATGTGTTTTGGCTCACTGGTTATTGCCTGCCTGCCTGGCTACGCTACTCTCGGTGTTTGGGCTCCTGCGCTGTTGCTCCTGGCGCGCCTGTTTCAGGGATTATCCGTAGGCGGAGAGTATGGCACCAGCGCCACCTACATGAGTGAAGTGGCGATTGAAGGTAAAAAAGGTTTTTATGCCTCCTTCCAGTACGTCACGCTGATCGGCGGACAGCTTCTGGCCTTATTGACGGTGGTAGTCCTGCAGCAGATCCTGTCTGATGAGGATTTACGGGCATGGGGCTGGCGCATTCCTTTTGCCCTGGGCGCGCTGCTTGCCATTGTCGCGCTCTATTTGCGACGTTCGTTAAACGAAACCTCAGACAGAAAAAGCCGAACGCATCAGGATGCCGGATCGTTAAAAGGTCTCTGGAAACATCGTCGCGCCTTTATCATGGTATTAGGGTTTACCGCTGGCGGCTCGTTAAGTTTTTATACTTTCACAACCTACATGCAGAAGTACCTGGTGAACACCTCAGGAATGGATACGCGCAGTGCCAGCGTCGTCATGACGGCGGCACTTTTTATTTTTATGCTGATCCAGCCTTTGATCGGCGCGCTTTCTGATAAGATCGGCCGAAAAGGATCAATGCTGATCTTTGGTGGTCTGGCCGCGATCTGTACCGTGCCGATCCTGACAACGTTGCAAAATGTGCAAAACGGATGGGTGGCGTTCGCGCTGGTTATGCTGGCGCTGCTGATTACCAGTTTTTATACCTCAATCAGCGGCATCCTGAAGGCAGAAATGTTCCCGCCGGAAGTCCGTGCGCTGGGAGTAGGGCTTTCTTATGCGGTGGCTAATGCCTTGTTTGGTGGCTCGGCAGAATATGTCGCTTTGTCACTCAAAGCAGCCGGAGGCGAAGAGAAGTTCTTCTGGTATGTTTCCGCGATGGGCGCGGTGGCTTTCCTGGTGTCGTTGCTGTTGCATAAGAAAGGGAAGGGGATGACGCTTTAACGAGCCGTATTCCACAGAGCATAGCCGGTGGCGGCACCGGCTATATCCCAGCTGAAGTCTTTCCAGCTCCAGCCTGAGCCTGCTTCACGGCTGTCATAAAATTCCTTACCCGCGCCCAGACTGACGGAGAACAACAGGCCAAAGTTGCCGCTGTGGCTCTCATGCCAGTTTTGCCGTTCGCCGTAAGCGGCGCCCGCTGCTGAAAGAAAGGCGGAAGAAAAGAAATGTTCAGCTTTATCTTTACCTGTCCAGCCGTCATGCGCCATATGGCTACAGCCAGAACAGCAAAGCAGGATCAAAGGAAGCAAGCGCATAAAAAAAGCCCTGTATGACCGACAGGGCTTAGTATAGCTGGCTTACAGAATACGGCTGATGAGCCTGTCGATGCGGATACGTCGCAGCCGGCGGATCAGCTTTCTGACCTTGACCGGGTAGTCGGCAATACTTTCTAAATCGCGATAGTGCTGCACAATTGTCGTGTGCTCACGGATCAGCGCCAGCTCTTTCTCACGCTGCGCGGCCAGCTCCTGAAGCGGATCATGAATGAGCACGGCATTTTCCAAATCGAGGCGCCATGCGCGAGGATTCAGGTTATTACCGGTAACCAGCATCCACTCTTCATCTACCCACATCCCTTTTAAGTGATAGCTGTTTTCACCGTCTTTCCACAACCGCACGGTCAGCTGCCCGCTGGTAACGTAATACTGCAGACGGCTCAGAAAACGACGCAGGTTAATCTCATACAGATAAGGCAGTGCGCCAATAATTTTAAACGGCTGATCCTGGGGAATATAAAAATCATTTGCGGTCTTGTCGCCGACAATGATTTCAACGTCTTTTCCCCGGCGCAGCAGCCAGATAATGTTGCGTACCAGAATCGCAGGTAGGTTGAAGTAGGGCGTGCACAACGTCAGCTTCTGCTCGGCACACGGCATCAGATGATAGATGGTCTTATTCAGCAGGCTGCGCTTACCCAGGCCGACCAGCGGCGTGACCGCAAGCTGCTCGTTACCGGCATCGCCCTCAAAATCATAATCAAAACCACGCAGCTCCTGACGAAACTGGCGCGTTTCGTTCTTTATTTCAGGGCTTTTCGGGCGTTCGCGCTGGTCGAGCCGATGGACGGCTTCGGCCTGAATGAGATTGGTATCAATCCAGTTTAACAGCGTATCGGCCAGCGTAGGATTGGTTATCAGCTGATAACGATCGTAGCGATAGCGCTCATGTTGGTGAAGATAGACATCGTTCAGACTCGCACCGGTATACAGTAGCGTATCGTCAATGACCGATCCTTTCAGGTGCAGCACGCCCAGCGCTTCACGGGTATTCACCGGCACGCCGTAAACTGGGATAGCGATAGTGGGGTTTTGCTCGGCCATCTCGCAATACCAGTCCGCATTGGTTGCGCCGCGAGAGGCACCGATACGGCCTCGCTGCGCGCGATGCCAGTCAACTAAAATACGGATATCCAGTTCAGGCCGCAGGCGTTTCGCTTCATATAGCGCGGAAAGAATGGCTCGCCCGCCATCATCGTTTTCCAGATAAAGGGCCACAAGGCAGATACGTTTTGTCGCCGAAGCGATTTTTTCCAGCAGCGTTTGGCGGAAATCGGCAGGCGTATACAGCGTGGTAAAATCGGCAACCGACTGAGACAGTTTTGGCAGTTGCGCAAGGTGCTGTTGGTGCTTATTACGTTTGAATTTAGACAGCATCACAGTGCGTTTCTTCTCTGTTCATGGAATAGCCTTTTGCCTTAAAATCATCGCCATAACCGCTAATGTTACCATTAGTCGGGCGAGTTGTGGGCAGTTTTACGTTTCCAGACATTAACGGTTCTCCTGTAGCGTCAGGGAGAGCGCGACAATCCCGTCCTCAAGCTGGATATCCACGGTAAATCCCAGCTTACGCGCCAGCGCTATCATGCCCCGATTGTTTGGCATCGTGATGCCGTTGAGCTTTAGCAAACCATGCTGACGGGTATAGTCGATCATTTTTTCCAGCAGTTGACGGCCGAGGCCCAGCCCTTTCAAATCCGATCGTACCAGCACCGAAAACTCGGCATCCAGATTGTCGGCATCTGAAATAGCGCGGGTGACGCCTACGATCTCGTGCCGTCTTACCGCGACGATCGCCATCTCCCGATCGTAGTCGATCTGGGTCATGTTAGCCAAATCATCATGTGTGAACTCATTGATCTCGCTGAAATAGCGATAATAGAGATCTTCTTTCGTCACCTGAGCGATGAATTGCTGTAGCAGCGGCTCATCTTCCGGCAGGATAGGACGAAACAGCAGCGGTTCGCCGTTTTTTAGCTGCGCCTGCTCTTCCAGCTGGTGGGGATAGGGGCGGATAGCCAGGCGCGCCTCGGGATCGCCTTCAAAGGGCGCCAGCTGCATGGTGACATCCAGCAGCGAAAAGGTTTCGCCTGCCGCCAGCAAAGGATGAATATCGAGTCGCCTGATCTCCGGACAGTCCACTATCAGGTTAGATACCTGCACCAAAACCCGGCTGAGGCCCGAAATATCCAACGGAGAAAGCGCGCTGCGCCCGCGTATCTTGCCATTTTTAATGGCCTGAATAATTAAATAGCGTGCGAGCGCCATGTTCAGCGGCGGTAAAGCCACGGCGGCTTGACGTTCCGCCTGCCATTCGATTCCGCCTTCGCCCAGCATGATTACCGGCCCAAAAACGGGATCCTGTTCCATCACGATGCGCAGCTCTTGAGCGCCAGCACGGTTGGCCATACTCTGTACCACCAGCCCGTCAATACGTGCCTGCGGCCAGGCGAGTTTAACGCGATCGATAATGGCTTCCGCGGCCTGTTGCACTTCACCAGCCGAGCGCAGATAGAGCATGACGCCCTGGACTTCCGATTTATGCGGGATATCGGGAGAACGCAGCTTAAGCGCTACCGGATAGCCTGCCTGGCTGGCTATCTGCACCGCCTCTGTGCTGTCACGGGCGATCCAGGTCGGCAGCGTCGTTAAGCCATAAGCCTGTAAAATACCCTGAACTTCATGCGTATCCAGCGTGGTCTCGCCCTCTTTTAGCGCCTGACGGATCAGCTGGTGAGCCTCTGCCGTATCGGTGGCCAGATCGGCCGGGAGCGCAGGCGTTTCGCGCAGCTGCTTCTGATTACGACGATACTCCACCATATGCATAAACGCGGTAATCGCTCCTTCCGGGGTACGATAGGTTGGAATGCCAGCTTCGCTGAAGTAGCGGCGTGCTTCAGGCGCAGAGAACTCGCCGCACCAGTTGGTCAGTAAAGTAACCTGTTTTGCACGCGGGTGTTTTGCCACCCCTTCTATCAGGCGTTGCGCGGTGAGCGTGGCAGGCGCAACGGCGCTGGGCGCGTAGATTACCAGCAGGGCGTCGATATCGTGGCTGTCCAACAGTAATGATACTACCTGTTGATAGCGTTCCGCGGTGGCATCATCTTTCAGATCGAGGGGGTTGCCAGCCAGACAGTCGGGCGGTAACTGATTTTGCAACGCCGCCGTTAACGCCTCGCTGAGCTTCGCCAGTTTGCCGCCGCGCGCATCCAGCGCATCCAATGCCAGCGCGGCAGGCGCAGCGCCGTTGCTGATAACCATCAACCGCTCGCCGCGCAGTGGACGCATATAGCTGAGCGTTTCCACAGCGGAAAAGAGCTCGTGCATATCCTGTACCCGCAGCAGGCCCGCACGCTGGATCGCCGCATCCCAGGCCCCGTCCATACCGCCGGGCGCACCCAACAGCTGACGTGCCTGCTCTGACCGACCGCTCTTAATCACCAGCACTGGTTTGTTTCTGGCAGCACTACGGGCTGCAGAGACAAAGCGACGCGCGTCGCTCAACTGTTCCAGACAGAGCAGAATGGCGCTGGTTTTACCGTCGCGCGCCAGAAAATCGAGCAAATCGTCCACGTCGATATCCAGACTGTCGCCGAGGGCAATAAACCAGGAGAAGCCCAGCTGGCGCTGTTGCGCCCAGTCCAGAATGGTATTAGAGACGGCAGCAGACTGCGAAATAAACGCCAGCCTGCCCTGATAAATAGGCACGGGTGAAAAGCTGGCATTCAGTCCCTGCCAGGGCGCAAGCAGCCCCAGACTGTTAGGTCCGAGCAGGCGGATCTGCCACCGGCTGGCGCACTGGCGTAATTCATCACGCTGGCTGGCCGGCGAAGAGAGAACGATACAGGCTTTGCAGCCGCGCTCGCCCAGAGCCTGAAGCAGGGCAATGTTATGACGGCTATGCGTACAAATCACCGCCAGATCGGGCGCAAAAGGCAGGCTGGCGACATCGGGCCAGGCCATTACGCCGCATACTGCCTGATACCTGGGCGTGACTGGCAGAACGGAACCGCTAAATCCGCCTGCCAGCAGATTACGCATCATCAGATAACCTGCGCGCTCCGGGCGCGGGGAAGCGCCGATTACCGCGATAGACTTGGGACGTAACAGCGCTTCCAGGCCTCGTTGACTCATAGCCGTCTCCTGTGCAGAAAAAGTGAGTTTAACGCTAACTGGCGTTCATTACCGCCGTTGAGCCGCCGGTTTTGTAAAATCATCGGTGGCGATCTAAAAGAAAGGAAGAAGGTGTTTGCGCGACGCGCTTTTTCTCCTCAACGTAGCAGGCGTCAAAACCAGATGACCTGTCGCTAACAGGGCTGCCGGGCCTGACCGGCTGTAAGAACAGGGGCAGGCTTCGGACTTGCCACGTTTTACGTCGTGACAAGCTTCGCCGCTCGTCAACGGGGAGCAGGGGCTTGAGCTGGACTCGCCACGTTTTATGTCGTGACAAGCTTCGTTCGCTCGTTAACGGAGCAGCAGGCGCGTCAACCGGAGGCGGGATAACATGAGTGAATTTTCGATTAAAAAGCGGCAGCGGACGCGCGGCCGCCCATTTTTACTCGTCCGACGCCTCGGCCACGCTTAGCTGATGAGACGGATGATGCGGTTTCCCGGCCAGATAGCGCTGACGGAACAGATCGAAGTGCCGGAACAGCGCCGTGCCTGCCGCGGTATCCCCTGACTGAAGCAACAATTCCGCAGCGACTTCGGCCGTACAATGCTGACCGTCACCGTGCGACTCGCGCAATTGATAATTAGACGGGCGGCTGAGCGTTAACGACATCACTGGCAGCGCATCCAGCCATGGGCTTTTGCGAAACATCTTGCGTGCTTCGGTCCATGTACCGTCAAGCATAATAAAGAGCGGAGGCTTACCGTTGATCGGAGGCGAGTTTATCACCGGCCGATCCGCATCAGCGTAGGACTCCGGGAACACCACCAGAGGCTGTACGTCGGGATTTTTTACCGCCGCCAGCAGCCGGGGATCGGGGTCGGTGCGCGACCAGCCAAAAGCCTGCGTATTCGGCAGAATATCGGCAATCAGGCGTCCCGTATTGCTGGGTTTCATTGGCTCGCTGTCAAACATCACCAGACAAAAACGGCTACGCGCGGCGACCGGTTGTAAGGTGTCGCACAGACAGTTCTTTTTTGGCAGCAGGCAGCGCTGGCAACGAGGAATGCGGTTGCCACGAGCAAGAAAGGGGCGGGTAGCACGGGCGAGGCGCTCGGCACGCAGGCGAAGAACGGCGTTTTCGATCATAGGAATTTATCTGGGGAAAAAGCCATTCTGGCAGAAAAGCGCGAAAAACAGTAGTGGTCAGGCGTGCCTGACCACCAGCGACTCAGAGGTTTTCGTCCAGCCACTCGTTAAAGGGAGCTTTAGGCATTGCGCCGCTGAGCATATCCACCATCTGGCCCTGCTTAAAAATCATAATGGTCGGGATACTGCGGATGCGGAAACGTGCACCGAGCTCCTGCTCTGCTTCGGTATCCACCTTCAGGAAGCGAACCTGACCGGCGCGTTCCTGCGCAACATCTTTGTAGACCGGCGCAAAGTTAACGCAGGGGCCGCACCATGGCGCCCAGAAGTCCACCACTACCGGCAAATCGTCCTGCAGGTATTTATCCAACGTGGCAGTCGTGGCGTTAACGACCTCGCCATCGAAAAGCTCATCGCCGCAGCGGCCACATTTCGCGCCGTCTTCAATACGTTCCGGCGGCACGCGGTTGGTTGCCTGGCATGAAGCACAAACCGTATTCATGATACACCTCGGTAATATCAGTAAGTGTGCACTTACTTTGTTATGATTAAGTAGCGGTAATTATGGTTCGGCTTTGCTTCAGCAACAAAGAGATTTATTCAATGGGTACAATAGGCCGTAACTCACGCGTTTTCCGCTGTTGTTAAGGTCGGCGCAGCACGGAAACGCGCCTTTAGCGGGAAGTTAATAGCTAAGCGGTGCCACATCAGGTAATCTGCGCGCTTCGCGCTCAGCCAGGTGGAGGGAAAATGAACGACGAATTTAAAGGTAAAAGCGGTAAAGTCAAAGTGATGTATGTCCGCGGTGATGATGAGAGCAGCAGCCGCACGGGAAATCCCCGTACCGGTAAAGGCGCGCCTCGTCCGGACGGCGATCGCCGTTCTTCACGTAACACAGAAAGTAAGCCGCGTGGCGGGCGCGATCGCGACGTAGAAGGCGGTTCGCCGTGGCGCACGGTTTCCCGCGCGCCGTCTGCGGTAGATGACAAGCCCGATCACGGTGGCATCGGCGGCAAAAGCGGTATCGATCCGGAGCAGATCCGCCGGCAGCGTAACGAAGAGACGCGCGTATATGGCGAAAATGCCTGTCAGGCGCTGTTCCAGAGCCGTCCCGACTGCATCGTTCGCGCCTGGTTCGTCCAGAGCGTGACGCCACGTTTTCGCGATGCCCTGAAGTGGATGGCCGCTAATCGCAAAGCCTACCACGTGGTAGACGATGCAGAGTTGGCGAAAGCATCCGGCACCGAGCATCACGGCGGCGTTTGCTTCCTGATCAAAAAGCGTCCCGGCATTCAGGTTCGCGAGTGGCTGGCTAACGCGCCAGAGAAAGATTGTGTGCTGGCGCTGGAAGATATCGGTAACCCGCATAACCTGGGTGGCATCATGCGCAGCTGCGCGCACTTCGGCGTGAAAGGGCTGTTGGTGCAGGATGCTTCACTGCTGGAATCTGGCGCAGCGGTTCGCACGGCGGAAGGCGGCGCGGAACACGTGCAGGCTATCAGCGGCGAAAGCTTTGCTGAAGGTCTGGATGCGTTTCGCCGTGCCGGTTATGCCATTGTGACCACTTCCAGCCATCAGGGCG
>NZ_DALZCD010000189.1:0-8584 GCF_031978025.1 Erwinia sp. | reverse complement strand
CTGCCATAAGCGCGCGGATTGCCGTAGGTGCGGTATAAAGCAGCGTAACTTTATGTTTATCGACCACTTCTGCCATCCGGCTCGGTTTCGGCCAGTTCGGCACGCCTTCAAACATCAGCGTGGTCGCGCCCAGCGCCAGTGGACCGTAAAGCAGATAGCTGTGGCCGGTGATCCAGCCGACGTCGGCGGTACACCAATAGATATCATCGGCATGATAATCAAAGACATATTTAAAGGTTGTCGCCGCGTAAACCAGATAGCCGCCGGTAGTGTGCAGCACGCCTTTCGGTTTGCCGGTGGAACCCGAGGTATAAAGGATAAATAGCGGATCTTCCGCATTCATCTCTTCCGGCTGGTGGTGTGCGCTGGCCTTGTTCACCAGCTCGTGCCACCATAAGTCGCGGCTGTGCCAGTCGATATCCGCGCCGGTGCGGCGGAAGACCACCACGTTGCCGACCGTGGTGACGTTGGGATTAGCCAGCGCTTCGTCGACATTTTTCTTCAACGGGATAGCACGACCGGCGCGAATGCCCTCATCGGCGGTGACCACCAGTTTCGCGGCAGAATCGACAATACGGCCGGCAACGGCTTCCGGCGAGAAACCGCCAAAAATAACCGAATGCACCGCGCCAATGCGTGCACAGGCCAGCATAGCGACGGCAGCTTCCGGCACCATCGGCATGTAGATAGCCACCACGTCGCCTTTACCGATGCCCAGCTCTTTCAGCGAGTTGGCGAAGCGGCAAACTTCACGATGCAGTTCGCGAAAGGTCAGGGTTTTGCTTTCGTTGGCGTCGTCACCTTCCCAGATAATGGCCGGATGGTCGCCCCGACTGTGCAGGTGGCGATCCAGGCAGTTGGCCGCCAGGTTTAGCGTGCCGTCTTCAAACCAGCGAATATTGATATCGCCCGGGGCAAAAGAGGTATTCTTCACGCGCGTGTACGGCTTTATCCAGTCGAGGATTTTACCCTGTTCGCCCCAGAACGCTTCGGGATCCTGTACGGATTGCTGGTACATCGACTGGTACTGCTGGGCAGTAATCAGCGTATTTTCCGCAATGTTCGCGGGAACGGGATGTCGGTGTTGTTGGCTCATGGCTACTCTCCTTGAAGATGTTAATAATATGTCAATCAAAGGTTAGATGGAGCGAGCCGCGGGGCTTTGTTTGCTTTTTGCGCCATGGATCACGCCATAACGTCAGGTGATGAAAAGGGTCAAAAGGTCACCATAATACGGTGGAACTTTCTACAAGCGTTGCCCACTCATTCACCGCTTAACGCAAACGGCCTGCACAAAACGCGCACAACTAAACCGGGTAGTTTGCCTGAAGCCCGGTGATTAACGGCATAGCTATGCACAAGTGTGGTGATATATTACTAATTATAACAAAGGGTTAGTATAAGGCATCGATTCCAGAGCTTTATCCTGTTCGATGATGATAGTTTAGCCATATATCACTTAGGGTTGCATTTATACCTGTGAAAATGGTACTGATTACGCGCCTGCAAATCAGGTATCAACCATCCATTATCCGCGCATTCGCCGACATCGGCCTGCTTCCCTTGAGAGTGACTGCTCCGCATTAACGACGCGGAGAGCGGGTTTTGTTAAGGAAAAAACTATTATGAAAGCTGCAAAATTCAGCCTTGCCTGGCAAATATTGACGGCGTTGGTACTGGGGATCGTCGTTGGCGCGATACTGCATAATCAACCGGAGAACCGTGAATGGCTAATCACTAACTTTCTCAGTCCTGCCGGGGATATCTTTATCCATCTGATCAAGATGATTGTTGTGCCTATCGTGATTTCTACGTTAATCGTCGGGATCGCCGGCGTGGGCGATGCAAAAAAACTGGGGCGGATCGGCGTAAAAACTATCCTCTATTTTGAAGTGATAACCACCATTGCCATTGTGGTAGGGATTACCCTGGCGAACGTGTTTAAACCTGGCTACGGCATTGATATGTCGACGCTGGCAACGGTGGACATCTCTAAGTATGAAGCCACAACGGCGCAGGTTCAGGGCGGTGCACATAGCCTGGTGACCACTATCCTGTCGCTGATCCCGCAGAATATTTTCGCGGCGATCGCTAAAGGCGACATGCTGCCGATCATCTTCTTCTCGGTCCTGTTTGGTCTGGGGCTCTCTTCACTGCCTGCGGAACATCGCGATCCGCTGGTGAAAGTGTTTCGCTCCACCTCAGAAACCATGTTTAAAGTCACCAACATGATTATGCGTTATGCGCCGATTGGCGTCTTTGCGCTGATCTCCGTGACCATTGCTAACTTTGGTTTTGCCTCGCTGTGGCCGCTGGCCAAGCTGGTGATCCTGGTGTATGCCGCTATTCTGTTCTTTGCTTTTGTGGTGCTGGGGTCGGTCGCACGACTCTGTAAGCTGCGCATTACCACGCTGATGCGTATCCTGAAAGATGAGCTGATCCTCTCTTACTCCACCTCCAGTTCCGAAACGGTGCTGCCAAAAATCATGGAGAAAATGGAGGCTTACGGCGCGCCTAAGTCTATTACCAGCTTCGTGGTGCCGACCGGCTACTCGTTTAATCTGGACGGTTCCACGCTCTACCAGAGCATCGCGGCTATCTTCATTGCGCAGCTATACGGAATTGACCTCTCTATTGGGCAGGAGATCGTTCTGGTATTGACGCTGATGGTCACCTCGAAGGGGATTGCAGGCGTACCGGGTGTCTCCTTCGTGGTACTGCTGGCTACGCTGGGCAGCGTCGGCATTCCACTGGAAGGCCTGGCGTTTATCGCAGGCGTTGACCGTATCATGGATATGGCGCGCACCGCGCTGAATGTGGTCGGTAACGCGCTGGCGGTACTGGTGATCGCCAAGTGGGAACATCAGTTTGATGCCAAACAGGCGGTAGCCTACGAGGCCCGTCTGTCATCCGCTTCATAATTGCCGTAGCGTTACGCTAAAAACGACAAAAATTAAAATGGCCTTCGGGCCATTTTTTTTATCTTTTTCTTTTGGTTAAAGCGTAACGGTCAGGCAACCCGATAAGCAAAAAAGAGATTATTTACTTCTTACCTGAATAGAATTAACACTTTTTTTTAATCATAATTATTTGACGATAACACAGTCTGTATTTATTTTATTTCCCTCTTTTTTTACTTTCCTCATTTAACCTGTCATAAAATAGTGTTTTATCTCAGCCCTGAAAGGGCAGTGAATTTGTGTAAAAATCAAAAGAATAGCGTTTAATAAAGGGCCGGTTATTAATGTAATAAATACGGCATTATTCTTATTTTGTCAGAAATGTCGTTTGCTGCCGTTATTTCGTATAGATCTTTGCTGCCGGTAATGATGTGATTGTTAGTAACAAACCTTAATTATTCATTACGTCATCTGCTTTTGAAAAGGCAGGTTTAGGGCGTGATGCTTTCAGGCGTTTTTTCTTCATCTCTGGAGGAAATATCCTTGTTTAAATTACATCCCCTTTTTTTAAGCCTTATTGCGGCACAGGGCATAATAGCCCCTGCGTTTTACAGCCAGGCCGCCACGCTGAAACCTTTTTCTCCCTATGTTAACGATAATAAGGCAGGTGTCTTTTGCGTCTGTAACGGTTCCACGCAAACGCTTAGCGGAAACCAGCAGTTTTTGCCGGGGCTGAGCGGCGCGCAAAGCTTTACCCTGCGAGAGCTGCAAGGCCGGGTCAATAATCCAGACCTTTCACTGGCGGAAAGACCGGGCCTGGATCCCGGGACCAGCGATTACACTATCAGCGTGCCGGACTGGGAGAACGGCGGCTATCGCCCCTTTGATGTATTTAACTCCGCCAATATGATCGAAGTGCCGCCGATTGGCCTGGACACGCCGGTGCCAAACTATGTTGACGTCAAGGGCGGACAATACGTCAACGCTCGCGTGGCGCAGGTCAGTAAAGGCACCATCAACGTGGAGATCGGCCAGGCAGGTGCGGCAACGGCATCAGCAACCAACGGCTGGCGCATGGCGGCCAAACAGAGTCGGCTTTTTGCGGCCACCGGCAGCGGCACTATGAACTGGAATGCGGATAACCGCCTGACCTTTACTTCCGCGCTTCCGCCTGTCGGCGGGCCTTATCTGACCCTCCCCGTGGACAGCGTAGCCTATTACAAAGGCGCATTCAGCGTTACCACGCGGAATAACGTCACTACGCAATTCAACGTAACCAGTTTTGAGACATTTAAAAGCTATAACAGCTGGCTGATCGAGCAGTTGGAAAGAGGTCAACTCGACACCGAACGCTATCGTGACGAGCTGGATAAAGCCGTCACTATCACCAGCGGGCAAATTGTTTACGGCATTGTGGCGCAGGATCCGAATGATGAGGCGGCACAACCCATTGGCGAGCTGGTGGTACTTAGTGCTGACGGTGAAAAAGCCACGGTCACGGTCAATAAAACGTTGGAGGTAGTCAACGCCAGCAGCGCGGTGCTGGCGGCGAACGGCGGTACCGCGATAATTAACGGCAAAGTTGCCAGCACCGGCAACGGCAGTACCGACGGCGACGCCCTGAATCTGCTTAGCGGCAGCGTCGGCATAAATAACGGCGTCATTAACAGCGGCTTTTTCAACCAGGCTGATGGTACGGGCGTGGACAGCGGTACGGTAGGCCACAGCAGCAACGCGGTCAGGCTTGAGGGGAAGAGCCGCTTCACTAATAACGGCGTAATCAATGTTGTCGGCAGCGGCACCGGTCTGGGGATCTTTGACGGCAGCGCGACCAATCACGGCAACATCAACGCAGGCATGGGGAATGGAGCCAGCGGCGTGTTTGTTAACGGCGACGGTGCCAGCTTCGTCAATGCTGCCGACGGCACGCTCTGGCTGGGGCGTCTGCCGCAAAATCGGCTGACGGATGCCGTTACCGATACGCCGCTAAGCGGTGCCGTCGGCGTGAATATGGTGGCGGACGGCAGCGCCATTAACGAAGGACATATCGTTCTCGGTTCGCAAACCCAGGGCAGTGCCGCGATGAAGGTGGTGAATGGTCCGAACGCTCGCCTGCAAAATAATGGCGTTATCGACGTTAACGGTCAGGCGATGTTTGGCCCGGAGGAGAGTATCGCGATGATAGCGATCGATTCCGGCAACAGCGGCCTTGTAGGCAATTCAGGTACGATCAATCTGAATGGCAATAATGGCGTCGGGATCGACGCGATCGCCAGCAGCGGCCATTTCGCCAACATCTACTCCGAGGGGAGGATTAACGTTAACGGCAGCGTCGACCCGTTAAGCGGCACGGGCAATACCGCCGTTTGGCTCCGGGCCGAGGAGGGCGGCAGCGCTTATGCTCGCATCACCGGACCGATCAACGTGGTCGGGCAGGGGGCGGTTGGCCTTCGTGCCGACGGCTCAGGGGCGTCGGTTTACGATAGCGCTACCGTTTCCGGCGACGGCGCTAACGCCATAGCTTTCGACATGCAAAATGGCGCGAACCTTACCCTGGCAGAGACGGCGTCGGTAAACCTGACCGGCGACAACAGCACCGGCATTCGGGTAACTAACAGCGGCTCGTTTTTTATGCGCGGCATTATGACCGTCGCTTCCGGGGTTGCTATGGAGGTGATCGAAGGCGCCGCGCGTTATTTTCCTGAGAGCGCTCAGCTGACGGCGGGCGGTACGGCGGCCATACGCGTGGGCAATAACGGTCATTTTGCGCTGTACGGCGACGGCATCTTCCGTAACCAGGTTACGGGCAACGGGAACGCCGATGCCATTCTGCTGGATAAAGGGGCCGCCGGGCTGTCCGTTGATGGCGCTACGCTGACGGTGAACGGCAGCGGTAGCGCCATTAATAATGTGGCGGAAACCCGCAATATTTCCCTGACCAACACTTATATTTACGCCAGAGGCAGCGGTAGCGGCATCCGATCGGCCACCGCTTTCGATCCGCAGGGCACTGTTACTATCGAACCTTCCGGTGGCGCAACGGGCTATACCTTCGCTAATGCCGATGGATCCACCACCGATGCCGACATGCTGCTGCCACACGGTATGGTTATTCTTGTCGGCAGTGACGGAACGGGGATCCGTGCCAATACCACGGGCAAAGTGATTTCCGAGGGGAACATCTATATCACTACCGAAAGCGGTGGCTCAGCCATTGTCAGTCAGACTGCCAGCGAAGTCATAAACCGCGGCGACATTTTCTCCTGGAGCACGGCGGCACCCGTTATCGATCTGCGCGGCGGCAATACGGTATTTATTAACGAAGGGACAATTGCCGCGCAGTATGCCGATACGGTTATTGTGGCGGGTGGCGCGACGAACGATCGTATTGCCCTGATCGGCGGGTCGGTGCTGGGCGACGTTAATACAGGTAACGGCACCGATACGCTGACGCTGACCGGCGGCACGCTTGATGGCAGTTTGACGATGGGCAACGGCATCAATAACCAGGCCTTTGTGCAGCACGTCAGTCTGGCTAACGTCAGCCATATCACCACGGCAGGCGGCGAAGGCAGCACGCTCAGCCTGAGTGAAATCGCGGCCAGCGGCGGTTCCTTCGCCAGCGACGATCCCGGCCGGGGCGTCAACCTCGGGGCTGGCTGGAGCACCCTCAACTTCTACCATACTGACTGGACGCTGACCGACAACCTGAAACTGGCGCACAGCACGCTGAATATCGACAGTGAGTCCACGCTTTATGCCGGAAACCGTGTTAACCCCGTGCTGGCAGGCGGCAGCAGCGATTCGCTGGTAGTAAATAATGCCGGAACGCTGGATCTTACTAATGGCGTTGGCTCGCCGGGGAACACGTTAACTATTAACGGCACGCTGAACTCCCTGAACGGCAAGTTGAAGCTTGCCAGCGCGCCTGGCGGCGGCAGCCAGCTTAGCGACAGGCTGCACGTTAATGGCGATGTTAACGGCACCACGCTACTCAGCGTTACGCCCGTGGCGGACAGCACCGGCGCGTTGAGCGATGCCAACCAAAACGGTGTGATTGATGCTAATGAAGGCGTCTCTCTGGTGCAGGTGACGGGCAGTGCCAGCGCCCGCAGCTTTGCGCTTCAGGGCGGCTATCTGGCGGCCGGCCCGTGGCGTTACGACCTCTACAGTTTTGCACCGGGCAGCAGCGACGCCTCCCAACGGCAGGTCGAAAGTCGCGACAGCCAGTTCCATGATTATCGTCTGGCTAACGGCCTGGTCAGCAACGGAGGAGCCTCCCGCGCGGCGGTAGTGCCACAAGTTCCGTCTTATCTCTCCGTACCAACAGGGCTGGCTTACTACTCGGCCGCTACGCTTAACGATCTGCATAACCGACTGGGTGAGTTGCGTCAGCAGGGCGAAAACGGCGGGGAAATGTTCCTGCGCTATACCGGCGCCAATATGCGCTACGGCACCAGCCAAAACTTTAAGGACTTTGGTTACAACTTTGATATGGATTACAGCGCGCTACAGATAGGAGGAAACATCGTTCAGCTGGATGGCGATAACGGCAGCCTGCGCGGCGGCATTGCCTGGACGCGAGGAAACAGCCGGATCCGCCCGAGCGCGGCGGATGGCTACAGCAGCACTACTTTCGACAGCGATACGCTGGCGCTCTATACCACCTGGCTACAGAACAGTGGTTTCTACCTGGACGGCACGCTCTCCTACAGCTGGCATCGCGGTGAAACGGACATCGCACGCACGCAAAACGTGGCGAAAATCAAAGGGAAGGGCTGGAGCGCCTCGCTGGAAAGTGGCTATCCGTTTGCCTGGGATAACGGGCTGCGGCTGGTGCCTTCAGCCCAGCTGACTTATCTGCACCTGGGGCTGGACAGCTTTAGCGATAAGGACAACCTGACGGTCAGCTACGACGATGCTCACCAGACTATTGGACGCGTTGGCGCGAAGCTGGACCGGCTCTGGAGCGACGACAGCGGCCGCCAGTACACGCCCTATCTGCGGGCTAATTATTACAAAGGGTGGGACAGCCAGGTCAAAACTACCGTGGGCGCTAAAGGTGTGGAAGGGCTTGATCAGAGCTTCCGCAGCGGCAAGTTCGGTCAAATGGGGGAAATCGGCGTTGGCGGCACCACCACCTTCAGAAATAACGTATCGCTTTATGCGGAAGCCGACTACCGGAAAGAGATCGACGGTAACGGCGGTAAAGGCTGGGGTTATAACGCAGGCGTAAGATGGCTTTTTTGATCTGTTGAAGGGGTGATCCGGCTAACAAACTAAAACATCTCTACATAATCATGGCTCGCCTGGAGCAGGGTTATGCGGGCAGCTGGAACCGGTTCTTTTCTCGCCGACTGGCTGCCCGTAAGGCTTTGCTCTTTTTTTGTGCTTGAACGGAATTTAACTTTAGCAACTAAAGTTCGGGCGGAACGGGCCGAAAATATAACGAATGATAATTTATCCCTTTAAAGCCCAACTCCGGCCACCGCTTCAAGGATTTACGCCATGCGCACCAATCAACCCGTAACGCAGCAGGAATTTGTGTTTGATGATAACGCCACGCTGATGTCCACCACGGACGCCAGCAGCCATATCACCTACGCGAACGACGCATTCATTAAAGTTAGCGGCTTTACGCCGGAAGAAATTCACGGGCATCCTCACAATTTAGTCCGCCATCC
>NZ_DALZCD010000188.1:0-8595 GCF_031978025.1 Erwinia sp. | reverse complement strand
ATGCAAACGAAAAATATGCATTATAAACGCGGCCATCAATTAGTCAGGTGGCAAGGAGAATTAGCATGTCATATCACCCACCCCGTGTATTCTGTCCGTCCGGTTCCGTTGGTGTATTCGGTACTAACAATCCCGATGATGTAAAAAATCTTCAAAAAATGATCATTAATGCCGGATACAATAAAATTTCCGGAAATCATGTAAGAATTACAGGCCGTAGCGATCTTGAAACCGAAGCAGCCATCCGCTGGTATCAGAAACTGCTGAATATGTCATCCTCTGGGCTAGTGCACCCTCAGGAAACTTGGTTCTTTACCATGTTCAGTCGTTCTATTGCACCACACTGGCGCCCCCGCCATGTAGCAGTACAACTTCGTGTGAATGAAGGTCAAATAACCTTTGATGCTGAAGGGATTGATTATATAACTGCCGTTGAACCATTCAATCAACCGACTAATACAAAAAACTTTTCCCGTATTTTACACTGTCCAGATATATACTCTGGCGTAACACTAGGACGAGGTTACGATATGAAGGAAAGGTCATCACGTGAAATACTGTCTCATTTCATATCATCAGGTATAGAGGAATATAAATCGGTTATTTGCTCTAAAGCTCATGGGTTATCTGGTAACGCGGCCAAAACATTTATAAAAAATTACGGTTATTTAGTGGGTGAGATAACCCACCAACAGCAAATTAAATTATTCTCCATCTCTTATAAACTAAAGAAAGACTACGCAAAAGGTGTTTATTTTCGTCAATCACGACATATATCTAATGCTTTACATTGGGATAGTATAGATGAAAAAATAAAAGAAACTTACGTTGATATAGTATATCAGGGCATACCCGGACTTCGCCCATTAATCGAGTTGATTGCTCGCGGTGGCAGCAGAGAGGATATCGCAGATAACATATCAGAAGACCCACATGAGAAGCGATATCCCGAACGGCTAAAATCTCGTCTAAGGAACCTAAAATGATACGTTTTTTGATAATAACACTAGTTCTACTTACATCAGCGTCAGTTGGTGCATCTGATATAAAAAAAATTAAAACAATAGGAAGAAATCAATCAGTGGTTGATTGTATAAATAAATATAAAAGTAACAACATAGAGTGCCTGGATGATATTACATATAAATCAGAGTCATTATTAAAAGATGCATATATCAAAAAATTAAATGAAATAAAAGAATCTAATTTAGATAATGTATGGATGGGCAGTAAAAAAGAAAAGGACGATGCCATAAATTTATTTATTGAAAACCAAAAAAAATGGACTGATTATAGAGAAGATTATTGCACCGTAGCTCTCTGGACAATCCAAAATTCACAACACTTAGGGGAGGCTCAAACAAGTTGTGAATTAAACATGAATAAAAGACGCATAGATGAGATTAATTTAATGGGAATTGAATGAGTCCTGGTAACGGACGAAAGCTTAGCATTAATAGCTATGATATTCCTTGAGTGTGATATCTATGAAAGCCCGCATTCAGCGGGCCTATCGATTATTTATAAGAATAGGTCACTAACAGAAATAATCTAATGCGTCAAAGCCCTTCGAGGATTTTTTGTACCTGCCGGCCGCTCGTTTTTACCATAACATCCGGGCAGCGTACTTCATCAACCAGATGGCGCTGCCTGGCTGATTACATGGTTGATACAAGTAATTTTATCTTTTCAGCTTTCTCAAAGTGGTCCAGTTTCATCTCCATAATCCACCAGTGTGCAACCTCCATCAGCAGCTCAGGATCATCATTTTTGTTCGCAAAAAAGGCATAAAATGACAGCCCCACACCGGTACCCTTGGCCGTGATTTTTGCATCACATATCCTGATGATCTTATCCTTCATTTCTGCCCGCACGCGCACTCCTTTTTCAGTTGGCTGTAATTGAATGTATTTACCATAACATCTGGGCCACGAGCCCTGCACCAGCCATCTGGTGTATGCTGAGTTAGTCAAAAAGGATAAAAATATGACTGACAACGAGCCTTACTGGAACCGCATAGTTCCCGAGTTGACCGTAACGGATTTTCCAGCCTCCCTGAACTTCTACACCGGAGTGCTTGGTTTCAGTGTCATGATCAGACGCACAGAGCCAGATTTTGCTTATATCAACCTCGGTGAGGCGCAACTGATGCTTGAACAGTATCATCCGGGCGGATGGAATACGGCAGAACTCGCCAGGCCGCTGGGACGTGGCATTAATTTTCAGATAGAAGTGGACGACATTGAACAGATATTCGCTCGTGTAAAAGCTCATGGCGTAACACGGTATCGGAATCTCTGCGATAACTACTACAGTACAGGAGAAACGACTGCCTGCCAGCGAGAGTTTCTCGTGCAGGACCCGGATGGCTACCTTCTGCGTTTCAGCCAGTACATTGAGTAGAGTTTCCGTTCTTTCTCACGAGACACTGCCGGTCACTCGCACTTACCGTAACGCATCGCTTCTGCCTCGGCAGGATAAACAGGCAAGCGATGGGGACGTAACTTAAGCGCCAAACAGTTAAGCTCTATCCCGTCTCGCAGTAAGATAACCAGCGTCTAATAAGATGAGCAGAAAAGGCAGCAGAGCGCGACGAAGTGTTATTGCTGGAAACCGGACACTTCGCCTGAATAAACAAATTTTTTACAGGGCGAGGGACAAAAAGGCTAGCTAAATGAAAGATGCTTTGCTCCCCCGTGATTTTTATATATCCCTCACGAGGGCATTAGGTGATTTTTGCCTGAATTTAACGCGATGTCTCTTTCAAAGACATCAAAGATAAAACTCCAACATCGCAATATTGATTGATGTACTTATCTGTCATGTTGAATGCGCCTACTACAAACTTTGTATCTGTCATGGTAAATAATTGTATATTCAATATGTTGCCATCTCTGGCTGGTGAATTAAAAACAACCAGCCAAGCCTTGTTCCCATCTATAGTCAATGATAACGCCTTTGGCTTTAGAGCTTTCACAAGATCCAACATCCCATCTTTTACCACATCAATATCGACTAGACCCGACGAGGCTTTTTCAGTTAACCCCAACGACACTGCCCCATCATCGTTAGAATAAATGAATTTAGGCTTATTTTTTAAAGATGGATATTTAATGTCCGCTAACAGATCTGGCATTTTGGTGAAGTTTTCAGGTATTTTTATTGTCAGATCCAAAGGCTTTATGCTCAATTCTTTCATTACCTCATCCCGCCTTGGGGGTTTACCACAGATATCTGTAACAGCAGCATCATAGCTTTCTGCGAGAGCTAATGTCGGAAAGAGGCAAAGTAATAAAAATATTTTTCTCATATTAGTAGTCCAGGTAGATAGGCTATTTATCATAACATATGTTCCCGGTGCTACCGTAGGGCCCTTCAGCGCGATCGTGCGGCGTTTTCCCCTGCCCAAACCCTGAAAAATACCCCTGATGATTCCGGTATATCTATAGGACTATGCAGTGAAATTTTTTCCCACGGATTGGTACATGCAAATGTTGGAAATGTCCGCTTTGTGCGAGTAGCGGACTATCCAGCTTCTGCCCAAGAGTAGAATAACGGTTTTAGATAAATGAAGTATCTGAACGCCATATAAAATGCTTTAATTCCTCAGCATTTATGTTCACCAGCATTGAAGCTTTCAATTGTGGAGATGCAGCAAGATATCTGGAAATCAGGTTGAATCCCGCGGTATATCCCAGCCACCTTGGTAAATCCCCTGTTCCGAAAAACCAGGCATTATGATCGTAATCATTACGATGCCAGTAATCATGTATCTGTAGAGCATAGCACTGGAAAGTATCTGACTTGAGGCTTTCCCAGGGTTCAGGTTCACCTCCAAAAAGCTCAAGAGAGAAATGCCCTGCAAGTCCTTCAGAGACTAGCGCCTCTCCCAAGGTTGATCCGTATCCTGGCCCCGCCCACCTCGCAGCATGGTGCAGTTCATGAGCAAACATGCGTTCAATAGAGTGCGCATCATTTTTGAAGAATGCAGGGTTTTCAGGTTGGACAGTTATATAGACAATGCCAGCTTCAGGACAAAAACCGGCATGCCCCTTTTCTGGGGTAACAAACTTCCCGGCCTGAACAACCACATCCAGTGAAGGAATCGGCATCAGCCTTTTGGCTTTTTCGTAGGTATCAGTCAAACAGGTCTGAAGCCATTCACAGTGAGCGGTAAGTTTTTTCTGAGCATTCAGAATATGAAGGGTGATTTGAGGCATGTCAGCATCGCCCAGTAGCATCAGTAAATATCTGAATATTAGCAGACATGTAGCGAATGTCATGACGCAGCCTGTAGTGGCAAACCAACGACCGGTATTGTCAGCTTTGTCCGCTCTTGATACAAAGCGGAAGGGGACTTGATGCTGAGGGACTCCCATGAGCGAAAAGCGGCCATAAGGCGTTTCAAATCGAGAAGGGTGAGTTACATTAATGCTTAACAGTTAGTTGTACACAGCTTAAATCATTTGAAAGGGTGAAAATTAAAATACTCATGAGCAGACGGCTTAACAGAGATCATCGAACTAAAGTCAGAAATATTCCACGCCGCTTAAAAGCTCTTAACCGTTGGGCTGGTACATTTCATAACCCTCAACGAAGCGTGTTTTCAGAAGATGAGCATTACTGGAATTTCAAAATCCCAGTAGAGATTAATCTTGTTGAGGGAAGGTACAGCACACTTAAAACCAAAGCAGATTGCGCGCAAGCCATGATTAATGCTTGTTCAAATCTTATAACGGCAACTGCTGGTATGAATTACAGCCCCCGGATTACTGCGGTTATATGCCTTCCGGATATGTTTACAAGCGAAATCTGTCTCTATCGATCAGAAGACTATTACCAAGGCTTTATTACTGAAAACCGTTCTGAAAATGGTGCCTCCGCTTTGATTAAAGAGCGCAGCCTGGCTGCTGAGTGGGGGCTCATTCTTCCAGCTAATGTACAGGAACTGGGTATTACGCTCGAATATTATGGGAGTGAGGATCGTGATGAATGGTTCACCGGAGAGCGTTGGTATTATGGACAGCTCCTGTGATAGTGCTGTTTTCTATGTTTACTTGAACGTCCGCTCTTGGCACAAAGCGGACATTCAGTTTTGCCGATTATCTGTTCCTCGCAGTGCACTAAAATCCCGAGCAATGCATAGCCAGTCCCTGAATGCCGCTTTAGCGGCATGGAGGCGCCAGATGTCGCTGAGGATAACCTGATGCTAAACGGGGCTGTACGCCCGGCGCAGCCGGTTACAGGCGTATAAATCCTGCCATTCCATACCTTTCTCTGAACAGCCTAAACCAACTATTAGCAATGAATAAAGTCAGGTAACCCCTTTTAACTCCGGTGAGCGGGCTGCACAGCGCTTGCGACGTGAAGGGCGTGATTTCCGGGGCCTTAGCGGGAGCAGCTTACTGCTGCGCTTAGGGGGGGTTAATCAAAACTTTCAGCGATACGCACTGAACTTAACACGGTAGCTGCTAACTCGCGTTTCACCGTCAGCCCGTTTAAGGTTGCTTGCGCTCATCCTGCCATAACTCACGTCACGAATGCGGCAAGTGCGGCCAGTTGATCAGGGCTTGTACGTTATTTCGTCAAAAAGAGCGGGCTTATAAAGTAAACGCTGGAAAGGACTGGAATGCAGAAGGGATGTAAAACCGCTTCCGCAGGCACAACGGCAGGCGGAAGCGGTGACAAGAGCGGCTTAGTTGCGGTACAGCACCTTGATGATGTGATAGCCGAACTGCGTGTGCAGCGGGCCATAAGGCGTGATAAGCGGGCAGGAGAACACCACTTTATCGAAAGCCGGCACCATCGCGCCCTGTTTGAATTCGCCTAAGTGGCCGCCTTTTTTGCCTGACGGGCAAATAGAATGCTTTTTCGCCAGTTTTTCAAAATCTGCGCCCTGTTCCAGCTGTGCCAGAAGATCCTGAGCCAGTTTCTCTTCCTTTACAAGGATATGGAGTGCTGCTGCGTTTTTTGCCATGATCGTACCTTGAGTCGTATGGATGCTGCTGGCTATACTACCACGCTGTGATTTCTTTCCCTCTGTCATTTCATCGAGTAAACCCCTATGCGTCTTAATCCAGGTCAGCAACACGCCGTCGAATTCGTCACCGGGCCCTGTCTGGTGCTGGCAGGTGCAGGCTCGGGCAAAACGCGTGTGATCACCAACAAAATTGCCCACCTTATCCGCGAATGCGGTTATCAGGCTCGCCATATTGCGGCGGTGACCTTTACCAATAAAGCTTCGCGCGAGATGAAAGAGCGCGTGGCGCAAACGCTGGGACGCAAAGAAGCTCGCGGTCTGATGATCTCCACCTTTCATACGCTGGGTCTGGAAATTATCAAACGCGAATATGCCGCGCTGGGCATGAAGTCCAACTTCTCGCTGTTTGACGATCAGGATCAGCTGGCGCTGCTGAAAGAGTTGACCGAAGAGTGGCTGGAAAACGATAAAAATCTGCTGCAACAGCTGACCTCTACGATCTCGAACTGGAAAAACGATCTGCTGGATCCTGCGCACGCCGCTGCGGCGGCACAATCCGAACGCGATAAAATCTTCGCCCATTGCTACAGCCTTTATGACCAGCATCTGAAAGCCTGTAACGTGCTGGATTTTGACGATCTGATCCTGCTGCCGACGCTGTTGTTCCAGCGCAATCTGGAAGTGCGTGAGCGCTGGCAGCAGCGTATTCGCTATCTGCTGGTGGATGAGTACCAGGACACCAACACCAGTCAATATGAGCTGGTTAAGCTACTGGTTGGCGCGCGCGCCCGTTTTACGGTGGTAGGCGATGACGATCAGTCCATCTATTCCTGGCGAGGCGCGAGGCCGCAGAATCTGGTGCTGCTGAAAGAGGATTTTCCGGCACTGCAGGTGATTAAGCTGGAGCAAAACTACCGTTCTTCCGAACGTATCCTGAAAGCGGCCAATATTTTGATCGCCAATAATCCGCACGTATTTGAAAAGCGCCTGTTCTCAGAGCTGGGCTACGGTGCGGAACTGAAGGTCGTGACGGCCAACCATGAAGATCATGAAGCCGAACGCGTGACGGGCGAGCTGATAGCGCATCATTTTATCAACAAGACGCAGTATAAAGATTACGCCATTCTCTATCGCGGCAATCACCAGTCGCGCGTGTTTGAAAAAATGCTGATGCAAAACCGCATTCCTTATCGCATCTCTGGCGGTACATCCTTCTTTTCGCGGCCGGAAATCAAAGACCTGCTGGCTTATCTACGCATATTGACCAACCCCGATGACGACAGTGCTTTTATGCGCATCGTCAATACGCCAAGGCGTGAAATTGGCCCCACCACGCTGCGTAAGCTGGGGGAATGGGCGATGCAGCGTAATAAAAGCCTGTTCACCGCCAGTTTTGATATGGGCCTGGGTCAGACGTTGAACGGGCGCGGGCTGGAATCGCTCCAGCGCTTTACCTTTTGGCTGCGGGAAGTCGCGCAGCTGGCGGAGCGGGAGCCGGTGGCCGCCGTGCGTGATTTGATTCGCGGTATTGATTATGAAAGCTGGCTGTTTGAAACCTCCGCCAGTCCGAAAGCCGCCGAAATGCGCATGAAAAACGTCAATACGCTGTTCCAGTGGATGACTGAAATGCTGGAAGGCAGCGATATCGACGAGCCGATGACGCTGACGCAGGTCGTCACACGCTTTACGTTACGCGACATGATGGAACGCGGCGAAAGCGACGAAGAGACGGATCAGGTACAGCTGATGACGCTGCACGCCTCGAAAGGGCTGGAGTTTCCCTATGTGTATCTGGTCGGCATGGAAGAAGGGCTGTTGCCTCATCAGAGCAGCATTGATGAAAACAATGTTGAAGAAGAGCGTCGGCTGGCCTATGTCGGTATTACTCGTGCGCAAAAAGAGCTGACCTTTACGCTGTGTCGCGAGCGTCGTCAGTATGGTGAAGCGATTCGACCGGAGCCAAGCCGCTTTCTGCTGGAGCTGCCGCAGGACGATCTTAATTGGGAAACGGTACGCAAGGTAGTGAGCCCGGAACAGCGGATGCAAACCGGACAAAGCCGCGTGGCGGGACTTCGGGCAATGCTGGACAAGGCGAAAAATGCCGGATAGCTTCAGATAAAGCAAGGGGGCATGAGCTGCCCCCTGTTTTCTTAGCTGATGGTCAACGACCAGTGCACGTAGCTCTGCCAGTGGCTTTCCTGCTCCAGCAGTTCGGCCCGTAGCGGATGCGCTTCCAGCCAGCCGTCCGGCAACGTCAGCTGCAGCGCATCGTCGTCGGCATGAAGCCGCACCGCAGGCAACGTATCGTCACGGCGACGACTGGCGAAAATAATCGCCAGGCGCAGCAGTCGACACATTCTTTCCGCCATGCGCGGCGGCACGGCATTTTGCTGACTAAGCAGCGCCAGATCGATACCGTTGACCTGGTTTTGCAGTAGCGTAGCCAGCAGCTTTTTCTGTGCAGGCGTAAAACCAGGCAGATCGAGATGGCGGACCAGATAGGCCGCATGCTGCGGTGCCTGCTTAAAATCGACGCTGAGGCCGATTTCATGTATCAGGCAGGCGCTGTTAAGCAGTTCCCGGCAGCGTTCGTCCAGCTTCCAGCTGTGGCTCAC
>NZ_DALZCD010000187.1:0-8655 GCF_031978025.1 Erwinia sp. | reverse complement strand
AGGCGGGCTGCGCCAGGTGCTGTACAACGGCAATTTCCGTAACGGGATCGTGTTCCTGTCCTTTCTGGATCGGCGGCAGTTCAAAAACGCGAGCCGCCAGCAGGCGCTGCGCGGAAAGTTGCCGGGTTAGTTCACCTAAAGCGGCCTGTAAATCGGAGGCGCATTGATGCAAATTTTCGACAGCAGTGTACCGACTCATTATATATCCTTAGTTACAACATACTTTAAGATAGCAAACGGGCGATAAAAGAGCGACTGTGCAGATGAGGGAATAAAATAGATCGGAAGGGGGAATAAAGCTGCCACGCTGAACGACCAGCGTGGCCGAAGATTTAGATCAGGAAATCTTCCAGCTTTTTACCCTGATCCAGCGCCTGCTTAATCACTGCCGGAGTACGGCCCTGGCCGGTCCATGATTTAGTTTCGCCGTTCTCATCAGTATATTGGTATTTAGCAGGGCGTGGCGCGCGTTTCGCACGTGATTTACCTGAGTGGCTTTCAGCCGCGGTCAGCTCGCTTAAATCGATACCGTCGTCCAAAAGCATCTGACGATATTTCGCCAGCTTCTCTTCTTTTTCTTTGATTTCTGAAGCGATAGCCGCTTCTGCATCACGACGTTCGTTAACGATAGCTTCGAGTTTTTCCAGCATCTCTTCCAGTTCAGATAAAGAAACTTCACGAGCCTGTGCACGAAGAGTTCGAATGTTATTTAGTACTTTCAGAGTTTCGCTCATAAAGGAATCCGTAGCGTTGAGTTAGTTAAAAAACATTATCAGTGTATGTATCGTAGGACAGTGTACATAGAATTTCCGCAGTTAAAAACACTAAATTTCAAAAAAACCTTTATTGGGGGACTTTTTCATATTTTTTGCAAAATAGTCCCGCCCTGATGACGATATATTTTCCCTGAATGGGAAAAATCTTAACTTACCCGGCAGGGCAGAATAAAAAAGGCGCAGCTGGCTTATCGGAAGCGGCTGGCATTTCAGTCAAGCCCATAGCGGTAAACGAGGTTAAATTAATCTCCCGTAGCAACATCGTAAGAATTTTTTGCAAGCTGTGAGTGGGATTGTTTGACATTTTGCTGCGTCAGGCAGCGTTAAAGTCTGTCAGCCACTAAAAGGGGCAGGGCAAACAGTTATAATGAAAGTGGCAAAGATAAAAAATAACAGAGGGCAAGGACGCTATGATTAATCTTACAAACTTTGCTATTTATCAGTCTATTCAACCGTCAGGCTTATCAATGTAGTTACAACATACTTAAGCAGTAAATTTCAGGCGTTGCGTTAAGTACAGTATTACACTTCCCCCCTTTATGGCTTTAAAACCTATTGATACAGCTGTTCAGTACAAAGAGTTAATAATCAACGCTACTGGTGAGTCTTGTTTCCCTGTGCCAGGATAAATTTATCCATTCAACAGGATAAATTAATGAATGTCTTTCCGTTCCGCTGGCTCGCTCTCATTCTGTTCTCGGCGCTTGCGGTAGGCCTCCTTGAGCAGATGAGACTGCCCGCTGCGCTGCTATTAGGGCCAATGCTGGTGGCTATTCTGTTTGCCGCTCGTGATAAATCCGTGGTTATTGTCAAACCGCTCTTTTATTTAGCACAGGGCGTAGTAGGGTGCATGATAGCGCGAGCCATGCCGCCCTCCATATTTGTAGAAATAGCCGCAAACTGGCCACTGTTCGCTGCTGCTATTTTCTCCGTTATTCTCGCCAGCGCGCTGTCGGGATGGTTGTTAACCCGCTGGCAAGTCCTGCCAGGCTCAACGGCAATTTGGGGATCGTCGCCCGGTGCTGCAGCCGCCATGACGTTGATGGCAGAGAATTATGATGCCGACGTGCGGCTGGTTGCCTTTATGCAATATCTACGCGTAGTTATTGTAGCGTTGCTGGCGACCTTCATTGCCCGTATCTGGACACCGCCAACAACCATACCTGCCGGCTCGGCTTTTGCCATTATTCAGCCGATAGAGTGGCCTGCATTTGGTACCACTTTATTAGTAATAGTCATCTGTGTAGGAATTAGCCGACTGATAAGACTGCCAGCGGGTGCTTTATTACTCTCGCTCGCTGGCGGACTGCTGGTACAAAATGCTCACTGGGTGAAACTGGAATTACCGCCTGTTCTGCTTATGACGGCTTATGCCCTGATCGGCTGGAGTATTGGCCTGCGCTTCAATCGGGCTATCCTTATTTATGCGACTAAAGTGTTACCGCGGCTGTTGCTGGCGATATTTAGTTTGGTCGCGGTTTGCTGCGGGCTGGCTTTTTTACTGGTACGTTTCGCCGGTATCGATCCTTTAACGGCTTACCTCGCAACCAGTCCTGGCGGCGCTGACTCGGTTGCTATTATTGCCGCATCCAGCCATGTCGATCTTTCTTTTGTCATGGCGATGCAGACCGGACGTTTTATGGTGGTTTTGCTCACCGGGCCGGTTTTAGCGAAATGGTTAGCGAAGCGTACTGGGGAAAAACAACTGGCTGGCAAAAAAAAGCCGGACTAAACGTCCGGCCTTATTTTACGATTGATCAGGCTTCCGGGAAAGGCATGGTACTGCCCGGCGCTTCCCGATGAATATGCAGGAAGGTCAGATGACGTTCGTACTGGTCGAGAATATCATTGATAATCTGCTCTTTGGTGTAATCCATCAGATCGTTACCCTGAGTTCCCTCCAGCAGGAATGTTTCCAGACGGAAATAGTCCGACTTGCCGCTGCGGGCACGATAGGTAAACGCCGGGACGGAATAGCGCTGCGGCCAAATCTGATAGAGGAAACTCTGCTCGTCGCCGAGGTTGACAACCATTTCCAGATGATTAAGGCGTTCATCTTCCAGCGGTGGCCGCTCGCTGACCTGGACCTTAGCACCGCGTCGCTCCAACTCAAGCGCCACTTCTTCCATCGCGGGCCGACAAACGTTATCCAGCATCTTTTTGGTATGCCTGCTGCCCGGATAGTTCATCACGCGAGAAATACGCTGCTTCCAGTTCAGGCGATCTTCGCGGGAAACCGGCGCGGGCGGGGTGCTGACAATAGTACTGGCGCGGCGGTGATCCTCTACACGCAGCGACTTATACAGACCGGCCATCACAAAGAAAATAACAAAGCTGAAGGGCAGTCCCATAATGACCGTGGTTTTCTGCAGCGCGGTTACACCATTGACCATCAGCATACCCAGCGTCAACAGACCAATCGCCAGCGACCAGAAAATACGCAGCCAGTTGGGTGCGTCGTTATTAATGTCGCTCAGCTTCGAGGTAAAGTTGCCCAGCACCAGCGAACCGGAGTCTGCTGAAGTGACGTAGAACAACAGACCAGTGATAGTGGCGACCGACGCGCTAAAGGTAAAGGCAGGATATTGGGCCAGCAAACTATAGAAGCCGCGCTCCGGATGGGCCAGCGTTTCCTGTGCCAGCGCGGTATTACCATGAATAATCTCGTACAGCGCGCTGTTGCCGAAAATCGACAGCCACAGCAGGGTAAAGATAAACGGGATAGTCAGCGTACCCACTACAAACTGGCGGATGGTACGGCCGCGTGAGATACGCGCCAGGAAAAGACCGACAAACGGTGACCAGGCAACCCACCAGGCCCAGAAAAACAGCGTCCAGTTGTTCATCCACTCGGTAGGGCGGTCGAAAGCGAAGCTGTTTAGCGTCATGCCCATAAAGCGGTTGATATAGTCGCCCACGTTCAGCACCAGCGCGTTAAGCAGGAAGCTGGTATTCCCCATAAACAGCACAAACAGGATCAGACCGAGCGCCAGCAGCACGTTAAGTTCCGACAGCAGGCGGATGCCTTTATTCACGCCAGAGGTGACCGAAATGGTCGCCATAATCACCGACAGGGCGATTAACGCTGCCTGAGCCGTCAATCCTTCCGGCACGTCAAACAACACTTTTAACCCGTAATTCAGCTGCACCACCCCGATTCCCAGCGTGGTAGCGATACCGAAAATGGTCCCTACAACGGCGGCGATATCCACAGAGTGGCCAATGGGGCCGTTGATGCGTTTGCCAAAAATAGGATAGAGCGCAGAGCGGATAGTGAGCGGCAGGCCGTAGCGGTAGCTAAAATAGCCCAACGCGATCCCCATTAGCGCGTACATCGCCCAGCCGGTTAAGCCGTAGTGGAACAGCGTCCAGACCATAGCCTGACGCGCCGCTTCCAACGTCTGACCCTGGCCTTCCGGCGGCATCATATACTGCGTAACGGGTTCCGCCACGGAGAAAAACATTAGATCGATGCCGATACCGGCGGCAAACAGCATGGCCGCCCAGCTCATCAGGCTGAACTCAGGTTTAGACTGCTCCGGACCAAGCTTGATTGAACCAAAACGGGAGGCGGCGATAAGCACCACAAAAACGATGTAGACGGTGGCCGCCAGCAGGTAATACCAGCCGAACGTATTAGAGACCCACTGCAGAGTGTTATTTATCCAGCGATCGGATAAATCGGTAAAAAAGATGGTGGCAAGCGAGAAAAGCAAAATTAACGCTGCTGAGGTATAAAAGACCACTGGATTAATGCGGTCTTGCTGATCTTTCCTGGGTATTTCAGTCGTCGGCATAGATTCTCCGAAAAAATGCTCAAGAATAAACCCGATTATCACAAAGCGTGCCTTAGCGCATACTGGGAAACATCCGCCGCATATCCGCTAACTACACTGGGGAGCTGCTCGGGCAGGTAGTGTATTTTGTTGATCTTTGACGATTATTTGGCTATTCGCTTCACCTCCTTCACGTTGTGTTAAAAAATGAGCTTCACATCATAGTTTTTATTGATTGAGCATTCAATTAAAAATAACAGTAAGGGAAATGATAGCGGAATAAACCCTATAGTTTACGTGTGTTATTGGTTTTGGCTTTTGCTTTAATAAACAGGATCGCATGGAAGTGCGTAGCAATAATTAAAAACTTATGCTGGAATGACTAACGAGGCTTGCAGAGCAAATAAGGAATGATGATGACTGAATACGCAATTATCGCTGGTGGCTGTTTCTGGTGTACCGAAGCCGTTTTTAAACAGATTGACGGTGTGGATTCGGTAGAGAGCGGCTACATTGGCGGTCACGTTGCCAACCCGACTTATAAGCAGGTCTGCACGGGCGAAACCGGCCATGCGGAAGCGATCCGTTTGGGCTTCGATCCGGAAAAAATCAGCTACGGCGAGCTGCTGGACATCAGCTTCGCTACCCACGATCCGACCCAGCTGAACCGCCAGGGCAACGATATCGGTACCCAGTACCGTTCGGCCATTTTTCCGCTGAACGAAACGCAGGCGGTAGAAGCCAAAGCGGCGATTGCTCGTGCTCAGGCGGAGCTGGCCGAGCCGGTAGTGACGACGATCGAGAGCGCCAGCGAATGGTATCCGGCGGAAGATTATCACCAGAACTATTGGGAAGGCGAAGGGCAGGAAAACCGTTACTGTCTGGCCGTTATCCCGCCAAAACTGCAGAAGCTGCGTAAGCGTTACGCCAGCCAGACTAAATAAAACGTTATTGCTGAAAGCGGGCCTGCAGGCCCGCTTTTTTTACAGCTTTTTACTGTGCAGCCGAAAACCGGTCATCAGCGCCAACAGCAGCAGCACGGTAATAAAACCCGCAATGCCCGCCCAGCCAAAATGATGCCAGAACACGCCGCCCAGCGTGCCCGCCAGGCTTGATCCCAGGTAGTAGCTAAAAAGGTAAAGCGAGGAGGCCTGGCCTTTGGCTCGCCGGGTACGCGGGCCTATCCAGCCGCTGGCAACGGAATGTGCGGCAAAGAAGCCCGCCGTAAACAGCATCATGCCTGGAAAGATCAGCCACAAAGTGTTTGCCAGCGTGATCAGCACGCCCGTCAGCATCAGGGCCATCGATGCCAGCAGAACCCTCGCCCGGCCATATTTTGCGGTCATTGCGCCCGCTTTTGGAGAGCTCCAGGAGCCGGTGAGATAAACCACCGAAAGCAAACCCACTACCGCCTGGCTCAGCGACCATGGCGGTGAAAGCAACCGGTAGCCAATATAGTTAAACAGGGTGACGAACGCGCCCATCAGCAAAAAACCCTCCGCAAACAGCAGCGGCAGGCCGCTATCGCGCCAGTGCAGCCTGAAATTGATCAGCAGACTACGCGGCCTCAGTGAGGCGGGGCGAAAATGGCGGGAAGGCGGCAGGATCTTCCAGAACATCAGCGCCGCCGCCAGGGCAAGGCAACCAATGGCGGCGATCGCCACGCGCCAGCTGGTAAAATCGGCAATGACGCCGCTAAGCAGACGGCCGCTCATGCCGCCGATGGAATTGCCGCTGATATACAGCCCCATCGAAAAAGCCACGGCGTTGGGGTGGATCTCTTCACTCAAGTAGGTCATGCCCACCGCCGCCACGCCGCTGAGCGCCAGACCCGTCAGCGCCCGCATCAGCAAAATGCCATGCCAGCTGCCCATCGTTGCTGACAGCAGCGTAAAAAGCGCGGCCAGCATCAGGGCCGTTACCATCACGGGCTTACGGCCAACGGCATCGGAAAGCGGGCCGGTCACCAGTAATCCCAGAGCCAGCGTGCCGGTCGAAATTGACAGCGACAAGCTGCTGGCGGCGGGCGAGACGCCGAATACCTGCGACAGAATCGGCAAGATGGGCTGCACGCAATACAACAGCGCAAACGTCGCCAGCCCTGCCGAAAAGAGCGCCAGCGTGACGCGCATAAACTGCGGTGTGCTTCTTTTAATATAAAGTTCGGCGGGTCGGGGAGCGTTTTTCTGCGCCGGGATAGCCTGAGTAGTGGCGTTCACTGCCTGTCCTTATGTCAGGAAAATAGATGTTAATTTTATGTAAAGCTTAACAGGTTGTATAATCTATTAATCCTCTCAATTGAGATGTTTAAAATATGAATATTGAGCTTCGCCATCTGCGCTATTTTATTGCCGTTGCAGAAGAGCTGCATTTTGGTCGCGCCGCACAGCGCCTGGCAATTTCTCAGCCGCCGCTCAGCCAGCAAATCCAGCAGCTTGAACAGCAAATCGGCGCGAAGCTGTTGGCCCGTACTAACCGTAGCGTTCAGCTGACGCCTGCCGGGGCCCACTTTTTGACCAGCGCCCGTCAGATTCTGCACAGCGTTGAGGTCGCTACCGATAAAGCGGCCAGGTTGCATCGGGGTGAGGAGGGCACGCTACGCATTGGCTTTACCTCTTCTGCGCCCTTCATTTCTGCGGTTTCCGATGCGTTATTTACGTTTCGCCAGCACTATCCGGACGTGCATGTAAAGATGCAGGAGCTCAACACTCGTCAGCAGCTGGCCCCGTTGCAGGAGGGACAATTGGATCTGGGCGTAATGCGTAATACTCCGCTGCCGGAAACGCTTGAGCATCGGCTGCTGCTGAGGGAACCGCTTTGCGCCGTTGTGCATCATGCCCATCGTCTGGCTGGACGTGGCACGATCTCGCTGCGTGAGCTGGCGGCTGAACCTTTTGTCTTTTTCGACCCCCAGGTGGGGACAGCCCTTTACAGCGAAATTCTCACGCTGCTGGATCGTTATGCTGTCCGGCCTCCTGTCGCACAGGAGGTGGGGGAAGCGATGACGATCCTGGGCCTGGTAGCCACCGGACTGGGCGTTTCGATCCTGCCCGCTTCGTTTTGTCGCGCCCGCCTGGATCAGCTTTGTTGGCTGACGCTGCAGGAAGAAGACGCGTGGTCGGAAGTCTGGCTGGTGTGGCAAAAGCGGGGCGAAATCAGCGCGGCCACGCAGCACCTGCTGAAGATGATGCTGAGAAACGCTGATTCTAAATGATCAAGCGCTTAAGCTGGATTCTGTGCTGTTAATCACACTAAAAATCAAAGCGTTGACGAGTCCGCGGAACTGTTTCACCATGAGCAGAGATTTATTTTGAGGCGCGAAAATAAAGTGATAGCCGACAATCAGCCTGGTCATATCGATCAGATCAAACAGACCAATGCGGGCGTAGTGTATCGCCTGATTGACCGCTATGGTCCGATATCGCGCATCGCGCTGTCAAAAAAAGCACAGCTGGCCCCGGCAAGCATCACAAAAATTGTGCGTGAGATGCTGGAAGCGCATCTGGTGCAGGAAACCGAGTTTCAGGAAGCGGGCAGTCGTGGCCGCCCGGCGGTGGGGCTGGTGGTCGATACGCCCGCCTGGCATTACCTTTCTGGCCGCATTGGCAACGGCGAAATGACGCTGGCGCTGCGGGACTTAAGCAGTCTGCTGGTGGTAGAGGAAGTCCGACCCTTGCCCGTTGACGATCCGCAGCCTCTGCTGACGCGCATTATTAATGAAATCGACGCCTTCTTTATTCGCCACCAGCAAAAGCTGGAAAGGCTAACGGCCATTGCGATTACGCTGCCCGGCATTTTGAATGCGCAAAAAGGTATCGTGCATCGGATGCCTTTTTATCGCGTCAGCGATATGCCGCTGGCCGAGGCGCTCTCGGCACGTACCGGTTTGCCGGTCTATATTCAGCACGATATCTGCGCCTGGACGATGGCGGAATCGCTGTTTGGTGCCTCGCGCGATCTCAGTGACGTTATTCAGGTCGTTATCGATCATAACGTAGGCGCGGGGGTGATTACCGGCGGTCGCCTGCTGCACAGCGGGAGCAGTACGCTGGTGGAGATTGGGCACACGCAGGTCGAGCCGTGGGGCAAACAGTGTTACTGCG
>NZ_DALZCD010000186.1:0-8668 GCF_031978025.1 Erwinia sp. | reverse complement strand
GATCCTCCGGTGCCTGAATCGGCGGGCGGTGATAAAGATAGCGCGGCGAGGCGACGGCGACCCATTTCAGTTCTGTGCCCAGCTTTACGGCGATCAATTCTTTCGACGCGCCGCCACCAAAGCGGATGCTGGCGTCAACATCTTCCGCCAGGCTTTCGGTCATGCGGTCATCCACGCTGACTTCCACCTCTACTTCCGGATACTTGCGAAGGAATTCAGGCAAATAGCGGGCCAGGATCAGGCGCGTACCGTCACTCAGCGCATGCAGACGCAGACGCCCGACCGGACGGTCGCGCAGGCAAGCGATCTCATCCAGCGCGTCGCCTATCTCCTGAAAGCCTCTGTTCAACCGCCGCGCCAGGCTTGCACCTGCATCGGTTGGCGTAACGGCGCGGCTGGTGCGGTTCAGCAGCCGAACGCCCAGACGCGTTTCCAGATTGCGGATCGCGTGGCTGAGCGCGGAAGTAGTGATGCCCAACTCCACGGCGGCTTTGGTAAAGCTGCGCAGACGTTCTACCCTGCGAAAAGCGTTAAGGTCGGCGAGATCGCTACGTGACAGGGCGGATGTGGGTTTGGCAGACATGGGTTACCCAATGGATAAGCCAGATTCAGTGTTGAAGGACTGGCAACGGTAAAGGAAGCTAAGTTTAATGATATTCGTTAATCAGACGCAACCGGCAGCATCGCTTCTTTAATGGAAAGCGGACAGGCTGGCCTTAACAAAGCAGGATGCACAGGCGACAGAAAGGGACAGGGGCCATTAACGAAAAAATAGCCGGAAGCGAGGGCTCCCGGCCAGCGGCCTCAGGCAGGCTGCTCCTCCTGCGGCAAAGCATTTTCAAAGGTCACAAAACGGTGAGGGCCGGCCAGGCCTATACCGGTCTCTTCCAGATACTCTTTGATTCGCAGGTTAATTTCCTGCTGGATGTCCATGTACTGGTTATAGTCAGAAAATTTCAGGATATGCACCACTTCAAACATAATGCGATCGGACTCAAATGAGGCCAGATGCGCGCGGTCAAAGCGGGTTTTTTCGATACGGCCAATCACGTCTTCTACCATCGGACCGATTTTACGAAGCTGTTCGGACGGGGTCGCCAGCGGCACGCCAAAGCTGAAGACGATGCGGCGTGTCTGCATCCTTTTATAGTTGTGGATGGTTTGCTGTAGCAGGATGGCGTTGGCGCAGACAATCTGTTCGCCGCTCAGGCTACGAATGCGCGTGGTTTTCAGACCAATGTGTTCAATCGTGCCCGCCACATCGTTAAACACCACGAAATCGCCAATCTCGAAAGGTTTATCAATACCGATTGAAAGAGAGGCGAAAAGGTCGCTCAGTACCGTCTGCACGGCCAGCGCGATAGCAATACCGCCAACGCCGAGGCTTGCAACCAGTGCGGTGATATTCACGCCTGCGTTAGCCAGTATCGACAGGATCATCACTGACCAGACCAGCGCCCGGAACAGCAGGCCAAGGATAATGGTGGTAACGGGATTGCGATGCGAGTCCGGCCCGCTGTTTGTCAGCGAATAGCGGAGCCACGACTGCACGGCCTGATCCAGCCATAACGCAATTTGCAGCGCCAGTACCAGGAACCAGGCGTGAGGAATGGTGCCGCTAACCTGACCGGGCAGCACGATAAACTGCAGGCTAAACAGAAAGGAAGCGAAAAAAATCAGCGTGACCCGGGTTTTCTTCAATACATCCAGGAACACGCGGTGCGCTACCCGGTTTTCATGATCTTCTGCCCAGGAACCAATCCGTTTTTCCAGCAGTGAGATCACTTTGCGGATAAGGAAAAAGGTGATAGCGGTCACCACGACTACCAGCAGAATGTTCCCCCAGAAGGTCACTGACGTCATCAGTTTCAAATAGTTTGTATGAAAGATTTCTTTCACCTGGCCTCCTTTATTCTAAATAGCTAAGAAAATGAGTGTAGTATAAAATTTACGGAGGTGTCTTTTTTTTACCTTTTAATAAGGAGAGTATTAAGTGATATTTTAATTAACTATAAGGTGAGGTGAATAAACCAAAGCTCTGTTATTAAAGTTTATTATTTATTTTTTATTGCCGTTAATTTAATTGCGAGATAATTCAAATGGCGTTCAATTTATATTTAATGACACTATTTTTCACGGTGGAGGTGTTTATTTTTATAGGGTTTATTCCTACCTTTTTTAAAGGTGTGTTTTCTCTGAAAGTAACTCGTTTCCCTGACCGTCCGGAAGGGAAATCATTTTCATTCTGTGCATATCGATAGCAGAAATAGTCACCAGGGCGGGCAAGAGGGCAATGATAAGCTGGCGTTAAGCCCACTCAGCCAGGATTACATCAATGCATCAAAACCTTTCATTAGCGCTGCCGGTTATCGACTTTGCTCACCTGACCGGCCCGGCGCAGCAGCGTGCAGATCTGCTGGACAAACTGACACAAGCCGCTCGCGAGGTGGGTTTTTTCTATCTTATTAATCATGGGATAGATCAGCAATTAATTGACAGCGTTCAGCAGGCTGCCCGTGCATTCTTTGCTTTGCCGCATGAAGAAAAGCATAAGGTCAGCATGGCGAACTCGCCCCATTTTCGCGGCTATAACCTTGCGGGCATGGAGATAACGCGTAACCAGCCTGATTACCGAGAACAGTTTGATACCGGGGCGGAGCGGGAAGCACTGCCCCTTTTGGCGGATAGCCCGGCATGGCAGAGGTTACAGGGACCCAACCAGTGGCCGGAGGCCCTGCCGGAACTGCAACTTGTGTTGACGCAGTGGCAGCAGGAAATGACCGGCGTGGCGCTGAAGCTCCTGCGTACCCTCGCCGAGGCGTTGCAATTGCCGCAGAATGCTTTCGACGCGCTTTATGGCGCTTTCCCCAATGAGCATATCAAGCTGATCCGCTATCCGGGCCGTACCGATAACGAATCGCGTCAGGGGGTAGGGGCACACAAAGATTCCGGTTTTTTAACGCTGTTGCTGCAGGATGATAAGCCCGGTCTGGAAGTCGAAATAAAGCCCGGTGACTGGACCGCGGCATCGCCTTTGCCGGGGTCGTTTGTAGTGAATATCGGTGAACTGTTGGAGCTGGCAACCAACGGTTATCTGCGCGCCACCGTACACAGGGTGGTTTCGCCGCAGGAAGAGCAGGAACGTTTATCCATTGCCTTTTTCCTTGGTGCCCAGCTTGATGCCGTAGTGCCGGTGTATCAGCTGCCGGAAGCACTGGCAAAGCTGGCGCAGGGCCCGGACAGCGATCCGCAAAACCCCTTATTGCGTGAGGTCGGCTGGAACTATCTAAAAGGGCGGCTGCGCTCGCATCCTGAAGTGGCGCAGCGCTTCTATACAGATATTATCTGAATAAGGGCGAAAAATTCTTAAGAAGGCGCGCCTGAATAAGCAATCCCTGCCAGGGCCATCCGGCGCGCTGACATAACACTCCGTGGAAAGAAAACAATACGATGTTGCAAGACAGTCCGCACGGTGGAAACGTCGTAGCCTTGTGCTGGTTAAACAGCAGGACGGTAGCGCAGGCCAGATGAAAAGGCAGGCAGGTAGTCCAATGCCGATGAAACCGCGGACGGATGGCTAACGTCAGATAAAACAGCAGACAGAGAGCTGAGTCCGATGAAACGGGAGAAAAATAGCGCGGGCCGGATATAAGGGCAGTCAGGTATTTCAACGCCGATGAAACCCCGGACGGATGGCTAACGTCAGATAAAGCAGCAGGCAGAGAGCTGAGTCCGATGAAACGGGAGAAAAATAGCTTAGGCCGGACATAAGGGCAGGCAGGTATTCCAACGCTGATGAAACCCCAGACGGATGGCTGATCCCAGATCAAACAGCAAACAGTTACGCCCTGATCGAAAGGAAAGGAGAGGCTCCCTCCAGGATCGGCCGCCGGACGCCGGTCCGGCAACCTTGTAGTCTGGCATTTTCTTTACTTAGCCTGGCAAGCGGATGATTTACAATTTTTCCCACTGAGGCAGGTGATTAACCCGCTTTCGCCACTCCTGAAACGCGGCCATGATAATACCGAAAAAAAGCCCGGCTATCAGCGTTGAAGTGGCAGCATAAAGCAATGTAGCCCCCTGATCCTTCCAGAGGGTAAACCACATCACCACCCCCCAGAACGGCGTGTAAACGGCGGCGAAGCTAAAAAAGTTTGTCCAGAAACTTGAGAAAGGTGGCGGTGGTACATGAATCCCCAACCGCCACAGGAATATATGGCAAGGGGGAGCATAGATACTGGGCCACATTCCCCTGCCTTCCATAATCACCATGGCACGACTCTTTCTTTTTTCGAAAACTGGATCCCTGGTCATTTGCATCCCCCTCTTGTTTTTCTTTTGTCTAATTATAACGGAATGGTCAGAAAACACGCTTTTTTTAGGGTTTTATGGAAAATTCTGGAAATTAAAAATTGAAATAATCGGTTTAATTATTTGAAAATATTACAATTTACCAGTAAGCCAGCCAGTTTCATCGCAACTGGCCGACAGGCAAAATGAGCAAAAAAAGCCGCTACAGGCAGCCGCACGCTTTCGGAGAGCCGTAAAAATACATGACCACGCTTTTTGATCTCTTTGAAACTGAGCGACAGAAGCGGAGAAAACACCCAAGTAAAGCCCTGAATTGGGCTAATCCATCATTAATTAATAATTAGCTAACTAACTTAAAAATTGACAGAAAACATGTTGGCCGGCGCTCGCGCCCTCTATAACAGGGAATTAGCGCAAAAGTATAAAGCCGCTGTAATGTGAGGAGAGGAATTAGCTGGCCTGGGTAAATTTTCTTAGATAAGCGTATAATTGATAATACATTATAAAGTCGATATGTCTTTTATAAGATTAGGGAATAATCAGAACCAGGAGGAATAATTTTTCATAATTAACGTAAAACTGTAAATCATAAGCAGGCCGACCGTGGCGAAGTTTACTCCGGAAAAAGATCATCATCGCAAGGCTCCCCTTAGCCGCAAAGAATTTAATACTAAGAAAATGGCCTTATTAAAAATATAAAAAGAGTATAATTTCCGCAAACGCGCCTGATTATCAGCCATTGCCTTAAAACAGGAAGAAATAAATGTTATCCTCAGGGCTGACGGCGAATGCTCGCCGTTTTTTTAATCAGTATATTTAAGGACGTTATTTATGAGTTTTACCCTGAGCAGCCTGAAAAATATCCGTTCACTACGTGCACAGGCGCGCAATATGGCTACAGAGGATCTTGAAGAGATACTATCGAAGCTGAACGTTATCGTGAATGAGCGTCGTGAAGCGGCCAACGCCAGAGCAGCCGAGGCCCGTGAGAAAGCGGAAAAGCTGGCTATGTACCGTGAGCTGCTGCTTGAAGATGGCATATCGCCAACAGAACTGGCCGCGCATCTCTCCTCACCCGGCAAAGCAAAAAAGAAGCGCACGCCTCGCCCGGCAAAATATAAGTACCTGGACGATAATAATGAAATCAGGCACTGGACCGGTCAGGGCCGTACGCCATCGCCCATCAAAAAAGCGCTGGCAAACGGCCAGTCTTTGAACGATTTTCTGATCTAATCCTTCTGTCCCGGACCAATAAGGCAGACTGTAAGCTGCCTTATTATGCCGGAAAACTTCTGCATTACACTGTAAAAACCATGCCTTCGCAGACAGATATTCCGGCAATAAAGAGCGTTTTCCGGATGTCATATTTTTTGTACTCATAACCCGAGCGTTGCGTTAAACCGCTCTAAGCCAGCGCTGTTCGCAGGTTTCCGTTGGCTCCTGACAGAGGGCAATACGCGTTTAAAAGCGCTGACAGGCGTGAAGATTGCTGTCGTCACGTACTGCGTATTGCCAGAGGCCATCCTTAATAATCTTATTAGCCTACAGAGTATCAACCGTTGGCTAAAATTGAGGGGACTTAAAAGTATGGGATTAAGGTGTGTGTGCTTGCAACAAAACCAGAGGGGTTATTTCTGCCGGAAAAGAAAGGGCATCTTGCCTGTGTATATTAGCAACGTTACCGTTGGAAACGTTGCTAATATAAGCTTATCCGATTGAACGTTGAGCTGAATTGATGGCGTTCGTTTTTTGCCGTTGGGTTTTACTTTCCAGTACAGGTCTTTCAGGTCCTTAAGCCGGTGAGGGTTTGCGCTGAATCTTAGTCTATGACATCGAGTAATAAGGCGATTTACGGCCAACACTTTTTTCGAAACTCAAGTTAAGCCGGGATGACTTAATTGCGTATCCCAGGCGGCTCGCGCTTCGGTTCTCTTGTCTGAGAAGCTGTGTAATAAAAACCCACGCAGTTACGTGGGTTTTATAAATTTCATTGGTAATCATGAGGTTTAATAAATCTCATGAGAACACAACCAGACGTTGAACCGTGACTTTTATTGCATTTTATTGGTATTTATTATTTTATTTAGCGCTTTATCTTTCACGTACTCATGATTGTACTTTTTTTGCAAATGGCTCGCTTTCGAAATGCGCAGTTCGTCTGTTCGATTCCATAACCGGCACTATTTCAGACTTTTGCCCGATCTACCGAAATCAACTCAAAGCCCGTATACGGCTGGTTTCTGGCCCGTACTTTATCTTTTGGTATCATTTCTAACCATCAAGGTGTGCTTCCCAGTCCCGATCATATTTAGAAAACTTTTTTGCCTCGTCAGTTGAAAAAATATTAACAGTATCCTTAAGGGAGTTTTCTATAGCTTTTCTCGGCCATGTGCTCTTTTTCTTCCCTAAACCTGCCAGGGTCATTAAATAAACACTTAGTGTATCTGCGTTATTTAATAAATGTGACTCCCGAAATGTCGGATCAAATTTCATTGCTTCTGCAACAAATTCTATTTTTTCATCATAGAATAATGTTTCCGGAACCTTAAAATGACTCATTAAGTGATCCCCAAAGCCAGTAGCTACAAACCCCCCGTTAGTGCCTCTGGTCATAAACTTCCTTGTTTGTTTAGTATAATTATCCAGCATAGCCATTTCGCTTTTATAAGAAGCCATTGGCGGATAAGATTCAACAAACCTATTATAGTAAAAGTAATCCTTGGTTCCTATTGCATGAGATATCTCATGAAGAATTGCCGCAGCGAATACATTGGGGTTTGTAAAAGACATTTTATTTAAAACAACTCTTTTTAAATCTAAATTGTATACTGCTAACAAATTTTCTGATCTGGGTAAATAGTCAGAAATTAAAAATCTTGTTTCAAACTCTGAATTAAAAACTTTGACAGCCATATCTAACTGGTATATTTTGTTTTTTATATCAGCTGCACTTGCTTTTGCCCTCGTATTTTTGAATAAATGCTTTTCAAGCTGGCTGTCTGTTAATTTTTTCATGTTATTTAAGGCTGCGTTGCTTATTTCATTCAAATTTGACAATGTGTTTAATAATATTTCATGACGTGCAGGATTTACTTTTTCAAATACAGAAGGTGGAAAAATACGAGCAATACCCCCGTCGCCCTCATGAAAAGTACCATGTGCAACACCGTTTGGGGAGAAAGTGAGGGGGGGGGCAGGATTGCATATATCATCAAGGCTCCGTTTTAACCGCCGTCCATAGCAAGGAGACATAATGTCCCATGAAGCATCTTTTCCTTTTGATAATTTACCCCCTGCAGAAAGGTCCGACATGCTGCCCCCCTCGGCATGAGTTGCTTTAATTTTCTCTACCTGAGCCAGTTCGTCAACGTCTCCCTCCAGCTTTGTGACCAGCTTTTTCAGCGACGGGGGCAGATTTTTGTTCCCCTTTGCCATCCGGGTCAGCACTGATTTACTCAGCTTCCCCGCGTCCATGAGCAGTTCAACGCCGGGGTCGATGCCCTGTAGCACGGCCTTCCCCACGGAAAGCAGTTCCGACTTCGTCGGGACGGATATTCCGCGCAGGGCTTCACGGCCAACACTCTTTATCGTCTGCCTGAATATACCATTCTGTACCGCATCGCGCGTAGCCGCGTTGAGCGCCGTGCGCCCTGCGGCCCGGAGTGTTGCTTTAGCTGCACTGCTGGCAAACCGGCCCGCCAGGCTCGCCATCTCGCCCAGCGCCGGAATGAATGCTATAACGTCCAGTGGGCAGCTTATCGCAGCACCTGCATCGTCACCAGACTGAATGCTTTTTGTGCAGTCATAAAACGGGATTAACGAAGGCAGAAAATCCCGTATGTGCTGAAAGGTGGTTTTTTCGTAGCCCTGTTCATATAGTGTCTTATAAAACGTTTCCCGGTGTGCCTGTACGAGATTATCGACAATTGCAGTAAGCCCATCAGATGGCGATTTAATGTTGTCCCGAATGGTTATACTCAGTTGACTCTCCGGATGATCGTTTTCCCGGCTGTGGGTCATCAGTCCATTCATAAAGTAACTGTTTTTGTCGTGGTCCACCCGATGCAGAGTATAACTGCCATTCTCCCCTTTCAGCGCATAAATCCGCTTTTCATTGCCCCTGAAGGCGGCAAAGAGATCAACATTAGGCAGAAGTTCCGCATTTAGTCTGGCAGCAGCCAACTGGCCAAACCCCCTTGCCCCAGGAAGGATGGGAGGACGGAGCATCTTCACCCTGGCTGATGCCAGTTTAATCTCAGCTTCCTGCATAAATGCTGATTCATTCTCAAGACTGGCAAGCGCGACAGTCACCAGCGGTTTGTCCAGTTCAGCAAAACAGTCGGCCACACGAGACGTC
>NZ_DALZCD010000185.1:0-8705 GCF_031978025.1 Erwinia sp. | reverse complement strand
TGGCCGTCGGTACCAATCAGAAAGCTGATGCGGTGAATACCGTCATAGGTTTTGCCCATAAACGTTTTCTCGCCCCAAATGCCGAACTGCTCGCAAACCTGATGGTTTTCATCCGACAGCAGCGTGAAGTTCAGCAGCTCTTTCTCGACAAAACGAGACAGCTTTTCCTGTTTATCGGTGCTGATGCCCAGCACCTCCACGCCCGCTTTTTTCAACTCATCCATACTGTCGCGTAAACCGCATGCCTGTACGGTACAGCCCGGCGTCATGGCTTTCGGGTAAAAATAGACCAGCACGCGCTGTCCCTGGAAGTCGGTCAGGTTTACCAGCTCGCCATCCTGATCGGGCAAGCTAAAGGCGGGTGCGGGATCGCCGGCTTTCAGTGGATTCATCACTCTTCTCCGTTTATTCATCATGCTGTGGATACTGGACGACGCTAATAGTGCCCTGTGCCTTTAACTCTGTACAGAGGCCGTTAAACGCCTGCTCAATAATTGCAGCATCCTGACTGGCAGGACTGTGTGCGGTAATTTGAATATAGAGCAAGGACGGCTGATTTTCTGCCACGGGTTGCGTGCGTGAGACCAGTTCAGCAATATGCATCTGGTGGGAATCAAAAAGATCGGTAAATCTTTCGATAATATGTGCGGAGTCGATAACTTCAATCTGCACCCAAACGGTAGCGGGCATGGGCGGCCTCTCGCGAAACGTTGTCCGCTTCATCACGATCAGCAGTTCCAGCTCGGCGCCCTTTAGCGGCAGCGTTGATTCAATCAGGGCGATAGCGTTCCAGCTTCCTGAAAGCAGCATAATAAACGTGAACTCATCACCCAATATGGCCAGGCGGCTGTCTTCAATATTACAATCGCAGCTGCTGACATGACGGGTAATGGTATTAACAATCCCCGGTCGATCGACGCCCACGGCGGTAATAACGAGGTGATGTTGCTCTGACTGCGGCAAAATAATGCTTCCTGTACGTCTCAGTGATTAGCAATTGTGATAACTCTTAGGTAAACATAAAAAATACCCTGTGCCAAGGGGCCTGACGGGCTTGCCCGCTTGCTTTTCGTGGGCCGTCAAACGTACCATGAAGCACTTGTTTGTGGAGGGGATGGCTAATGTTTACGGGAAGTATTGTTGCGCTCGTTACGCCGATGGACGACAAAGGGTCGGTCTGTCGCGCAAGTCTGAAAAAACTGATTGATTATCATGTTGCCAGCGGAACAGCGGCAATTGTCTCCGTAGGAACAACGGGCGAGTCAGCCACATTAAGCCACGACGAGCATGGCGATGTGGTGATGCTGACGCTGGAACTGGCCGACGGCCGCATTCCCATCATTGCCGGTACCGGCGCTAACGCTACTGCAGAAGGTATTGCGCTGACGCATCGGTTTGAAAACAGCGGCGTGGTTGGCTGCCTTACCGTGACTCCCTACTACAACCGTCCTACTCAGGAAGGGTTGTACCAGCACTTTAAAGCCATCGCCGAAAGCACCGATCTTCCGCAAATGCTCTACAATGTGCCCTCGCGCACCGGTTGCGATATGCTGCCGGAAACCGTAGGCCGGCTGGCGAAGATTAAAAATATTATCGGAATCAAAGAAGCGACCGGGAACTTATCGCGGGTTAGTCAGATCCAAGAGCGGGTCGATGATGATTTTATTCTGGTCAGCGGTGACGATCTCTCCGCCCTCGACTTTATGCAGCTGGGCGGCAAGGGAGTGATCTCCGTGACGGCCAACATCGCCGCGCGCGAAATGGTGGAGCTTTGTGCGCTTGCGCAGCAGGGCAACTTCCGGGAAGCGCGCCGCCTTAACCAGCGTCTGATGCCTTTGCACCAGAAGCTATTTATTGAGCCTAATCCTGTCCCGGTAAAATGGGCGGCTAAAAAATTAGGATTAATTGCAACCGATACGCTGCGTCTACCGATGACGCCGATGACTGATGCCGGTCGTCCGGTTGTTGAGCAGGCACTGAAAGACGCAGGCCTGCTGTAAATTTAGGGAGAAGTAATGGCTTACTCAGTACAAAAGTCGGCAATCGCGAAAGTGGTTGGCCTGTCGCTGGTGATGTTGCTGGCGGCATGTTCGAGCGATCAGCGCTACAAGCGCCAGGTTAGCGGCGACGAATCTTACCTTCAGGCTGCGGATATTAATGAGCTGCACGCACCGGCCGGCACCATCCTGCCGCTGCAAAACGGCGATTTTGATATTCCTGCCGCCAGTGGCAAAGGGGCCGTCGGCAAGCAGCTGGACATTCGTCCGCCTGCCCAGCCGCTGGCGCTGATCAACGGTGCCCGCACCCAGTTTGCTGGCAACTCCGGCGTGCTGCTGGTGGATAACGCCAGCGGCGCATTGTGGCCGCAGGTGGTAACGGTAGTGCAGACGCGTAACTATCCTGTCGCCAGCAAAACCGACAGCAGCCAAACGCTGACCACCGACTGGGTGCAGTGGAACCGTGCTGATGAAGATCATCAGTATCGCGGCCGCTACCAGATAGCCGTGCAGCAGCAGGGCTATCAGCAGGCGCTGAGCGTGAAGCTACTGGAACTGGAGCAGGAAGGTAAAGCCGTTACTTCACCCGTCCAGCTACAGCGCTATACCGCGCAGATGCTGAACGAGCTGAGCGCCGGTCTGGATAAAATCGCCACGACTCGTGATGATGCGGCGGTGAAAGGCAGCACGGCACAAATCAACGTACAGAGCGGTGCCGACGACACTGGCCTGCCTACGTTGGTGGTGCGCGCGCCGTTTAACCTGGTGTGGGAGCGTCTGCCGGCCGCGCTGGAGCGCGTAGGGATGAAAATTACCGATCGCAACCGTCCGCAGGGTAGCCTGAACGTCACCTACAGCGCGCCTTCCAGCGACACCTGGGACAGTATCGGCGCGAAAGATCCGCAGCTGACCAACGGCAACTATAAGCTGCAGGTCGGCGATCTGGATAACCGCAGCAGCCTGCAGTTCCTGGATCCGAAAGGCCATGCGTTGACCCAGTCGCAAAATGATGCGCTGGTAGCCGTTTTCCAGGCGGCCTTTAACAAATAATTTATCGGCCGACCCCCGTCGGCCTTTTTTATTTGTTGCCGCGTAATCGATTGCTTCGGTTTTTTCGCGTCCGATCATACAATGGGCGCAACAGTTCATATCCGACCGGTTTCGACCTGTTCGCAGGCAAAAGCACCGGGCATTTCACGTTTGGAGTAAAGAGATGAAAAAGCAAGCTGAGTTGTATCGCGGCAAAGCGAAAACCGTTTACAGCACCGAAAATCCGGATCTGTTGGTACTCGAATTCCGCAACGATACATCAGCACTGGACGGTGAACGCATCGAACAGTTCGATCGCAAAGGGATGATTAATAATAAATTTAACCATTTTATTATGAGCAAGCTGGCGGAAGCGGGCATTCCTACCCAGATGGAGGCGCTGCTGTCGGACAACGAGGCACTGGTCAAAAAGCTGGAGATGGTGCCCGTAGAGTGCGTGGTGCGCAACCGCGCTGCCGGCTCGCTGGTGAAGCGTCTGGGCGTGGAAGAAGGCACGGTTTTACAGCCGCCGGTGTTCGATCTGTTTTTGAAAGACGATGCGCGGCACGATCCTATGATCAATGAATCCTACTGCGAAACTTTTGGCTGGGTAAGCAAAGAGAATCTGGCGCGTATGCGCGAGCTGACCTACAAGGCCAATGACGTCCTGAGCCAGCTTTTCTCTGATGCGGGTCTGATCCTGGTAGACTTCAAGCTGGAGTTCGGCCTGTTCCACGGCGAAGTCACCCTGGGCGACGAATTTTCGCCGGATGGCGCCCGCCTGTGGGACAAAGAAACGCTGAACAAAATGGACAAAGATCGTTATCGCCAAAGCCTTGGTGGCCTGATTGAAGCCTATGAAGAAGTCGCCAATCGTCTGGGCGTGAAGCTGGACTGATATGCCTGGCCGTGGTTTACCCCGCGGCCGCTTTTCCCCGTCTCTTCTGCTGCCCGCTTCCTGCATTCTGAAATCCTTTCCCGTTACGACCCGATAACCGCCGCAAGGCTGGTGTTAGCGGCTATGCACGACTAAAATCACTCCAACAGTTCATAATCCGAGGTAGTGTATGCGTTGGCAAGGGCGCCGTGAGAGCGACAATGTGGAAGATCGCCGTAACGAAACCGGTGGTAATACGATGGGCGTGGGGCGGATGCGCATCCCTCGCGGTAAAGGCGGTATTATTGTGCTGATTATCGTGATGATCGCAGGCTATTACGGCTACGATTTAACCCCTTTATTAACCGGTCAGTCGTCGACCCCGCTGTCTTCTCAGCAGCAGCGAAGTACACCGCAGCAGGATGAAGCGGCGAAATTTACCTCCGTGATGCTGGCCACCACGGAAGATACCTGGCAGAAAATCTTCGTAAAAATGAACAAAACCTATACGCCGCCGAAACTGGTGATGTATCGCGGGGCGACGCGTACCGGCTGCGGCACGGGACAATCCGTTATGGGGCCGTTCTACTGCCCGACCGACAGCACCGTTTATATCGATCTTTCGTTCTATGACGAAATGAAAAACAAGCTTGGTGCGGACGGCGACTTTGCTCAGGGCTACGTGGTAGCGCATGAAGTCGGCCATCACGTGCAGCATCTCCTTGGGATCGAACCCAAAGTTCGTCAGCTCCAGCAGCAGGGCGGTGAAAAGCAGGCGAATCAGCTTTCTGTGAAGCTGGAACTTCAGGCCGACTGCTTTGCCGGTGTCTGGGGACACTATATGCAGCAGGAAAACGTGCTGGAGCCGGGCGATTTGCAGGAGGCGCTAAACGCGGCCGAAGCGATCGGCGACGATCGTCTACAGCAGAAAAGTCAGGGACGCGTAGTGCCGGACAGCTTTACCCACGGCACCTCTCAGCAGCGCTATAGCTGGTTTAAAAAAGGGTTCGACAGCGGCAATCCTGGCCAGTGTGATACCTTCAGTGGCTGACCTGCGCGACGTTATTTCGCAAACGGAACAGCTACAGCAGCAGGGCATGCGCAGGCTGATGGTCATCAGCGGTGAAGCGGAATGGAGCCAGCAGCAGGCGCAGCAATGGATCTCCCTGCTGCCCGGCGACTGGCTGTGGCTTGGCGCCGCGCCGCAAAGTCCGCTGCACTGCGCGCCTGAAGCGGTGCGAACCCTGCTGGGGCAGGAATTTTTGCACGCCGTGTTTGATGCGCGTCACGGCTTCAACGCCGAGGCGCTGGCAGTACTGGCGGGCACGCTGAAAGCGGGAAGCTGGCTGCTGATGCTGGTGCCGGAATGGGCCAGCTGGGCGACGCAACCCGACAGAGATTCGCTGCGCTGGGGCGACACCCCCACACCAGTCGCCACCCCCAATTTTATCTCTCGCCTGCAAAAACTGATGCTGGACGACCCGCAGGTTGCACGTTTTTTTCAGCATCAGGCGCCCGTTCTGCCTGCGCCGCCGGTCGCGCCGCTGTGGCAGGCTGACGACGACACTGGACAGCAGGCTCTGCTCGAACGGCTGATGGTGGCACCGCCGGGGATCTATGTGGTCACCGCACCACGAGGGCGAGGCAAGTCTGCACTCGCCGGCTCGCTGGCCGCCCGCTGGCCGGGTCGTGCGCTGATTTCTGCACCGGCCAAAGCCGCAACGGACGTGCTGGCAAGATTTGCGGGCGACGCTTTTGATTTCATGGCGCCCGACAGGCTGCTGGCGCTCAGTCCACAGGCGCGCCCGCAGGATGTTGACTGGCTGCTGATTGATGAGGCAGCGGCTATTCCCGCCCCGATGCTGGCACAGCTGGTCAGGCTTTTTCCCCGTACGTTGTTAACCACCACCCTGCAGGGTTATGAAGGGACGGGACGCGGTTTTATGCTGAAATTCTGCGCCAGCCTGCCCAACGTGACGCTGTGCAGGCTGGATCGGCCTTTGCGCTGGTCACAGCACGATCCGCTGGAGCAGTTTATCGACCGTGCATTGCTGTTCAGCGAGGCGGAGCCTGAAGAGGTCAGCGCGCCGGTGCATTTTTGTTTTCCGCAGCAGGCGGAATGGCAGGATAAACCGGCAGTGCTGGAGGCCATCTATCAGCTGCTCGCCAGCGCGCACTACCGTACTTCGCCGCTCGATCTCCGGCGCATGATGGACGCGCCAGGGATGCGCTTCAGCGCCGCGCTTCAGGCTGATCGGGTTCAGGGCGCGCTCTGGCTGGTGGAAGAGGGAGGGTTAGCGGCAGAACTGGCGCAGGCGGTCTGGGCGGGACGGCGTCGCCCGGCGGGCAATCTGGTGGCGCAGTCGCTGGCCGCGCACGGTGGCTGGCCGGAAGCGGCGCAAATGCGCTCGCGTCGTATCAGCCGTATCGCTATTATGCCTGCGCTGCGGCGGCAGGGCATTGGCCGGGAGATGGTGCGCCAAAGCGTAAGTCAGGCACAAGGGCTGGACTTTTTTTCAGTTAGTTTCGGCTATACGCCCTCACTGTGGCATTTCTGGCAGGCCTGCGGGTTCCGGCTGGTGCGCCTGGGGACGCGAACGGAAGCCAGCAGCGGCTGCCATACCGCCATGGCGATACTGCCTTTAAGCGAGCAGGGACACGCGCTGGCAGACAGAGCGCAGCGTCGACTGGCGCGCGACTGGCGCTGGCTGCAGCCTTTTCTTCACGGCATCGAGCTGGATTTCCCAAATGCAGAAACCGCGGAACTGGACGAAGAAGACTGGCGCGAACTGGCGGGTTTTGTCTGGGCGCAGCGTCCGTTTGAAGCCGCTATCGGCGCGTTGGGCAGGCTGCTCAATAACGCTTTACAGCCGCTGCCGTTAGTAGAGGGCATATTAAAAGAAGGGCTGGCTCAGGCAGAGCTGGTCAGCCTGTCGGGGCTGTCGGGGCGTAAGGCACTGTTGCACGGCTGGCGGCAGGAAGCGGAACGGGCGCTGATCCTGCTGGATAATCAGCGGGCGGAGGCATGGCGGCTCAGGGTATCGGTAGCCGAGGTGCCCTGAGCAAAGTAAAACAGGGGCCGTCGCCCCTGTTGGTTACTTCTTCTCAGGCCAGTCGTCGTCATCGTCCCATTTATCGTTGAAGTCACGATGCGGCGGTAAATCCGGTTTGTTATCCATATATTTTTTATGGTCGATGCGCTTCAGATCTTTGTACACATTCATCAGAATGCCTACCATCAGCACGATACCTATCAACCACCAGTACTCTTTCAGCCATTCCATATTTGATCCTTACGCTAACAATTGTTCCATAATGCGCTGATACATCCGACTCAGCAGCTGGAGATCGGCGGCCTTAACGCACTCATTTATTTTGTGAATGGTGGCGTTGACCGGCCCTAACTCCACGACCTGCGCGCCCATACGGGCAATAAAGCGACCATCGGACGTGCCGCCAGTCGTCAGCAGCTGCGGCTCGATTTCATTATAGTGCTCAACGGCGTTTACCACCGCCTCGACCAGCTTGCCGGTGGAGGTTAAAAAAGGCTGGCCGGAAACGACCCAGTCGAGCGTATAACGCAGCTGATGGCGTTCCAGCAGTTCTTTGACGCGCTGCTTAATCATCGCGTCGGTCAGCTCGGTGCTGAAGCGAAAATTAAACTGCACGGAAAACTCGCCCGGAATGACGTTATTGCTGCCGGTCCCGGCCTGAACGTTAGCAATCTGCATGCTGGTTGGCGGGAAAAATTCGTTGCCCCGATCCCATTCCGTCGTCGCCAGCTCGTTCAGCGCAGGCAGCGCGCGATGGACTGGATTATCGGCAAGATGCGGATAGGCAACGTGGCCCTGTACGCCGTGAACGGTCAGGTTAGCGGTCATAGAACCGCGACGGCCGTTTTTCACCACGTCGCCCACGATTTCCGTGCTGGAAGGTTCGCCGACCAGGCAATAATCAAGGCGTTCATTGCGTGCCATCAGCGTCTCGACAACTTTAACCGTGCCGTTAACGGCGCTGGCTTCTTCATCCGACGTAATCAGGAAGGCCAGTCGGCCCTTGTGGCGCGGGTGGGCGGCGACAAAACGCTCGGCGGCGACAACCATGGCGGCCAGCGAGCCTTTCATATCTGCCGCGCCGCGCCCGAACAGCATGCCGTCGCGAATAGTAGGTTCGAACGGCGGGTTGATCCAGCGGTTGGCATCACCGGCGGGCACCACGTCGGTATGGCCAGCAAAGGCCAGCGTTTCGCCTTCACCACGCCAGGCCCAGAAGTTCTGCGTGTCGCCAATATTCATTAATTCAACGGTAAAGCCCAGCGCCTTAAGGCGCTCGATCATCAGAGCCTGACAACCGGCATCATCCGGACTGAGGGAAGGGCGACGAATAAGCTGCTGCGTCAGCTCAATGACCGGACAATACATAATCAGGACTTCTCCATGATAAAAGATGAGTAAGTGGTTTCATTAAAACCCAGCAGCATAGAGCCGTCTGCCCGGCAGAGCAATGGTCGTTTAATGATGGCCGGCTGTTGCAGCATCAGCTGCTGTGCGGCTGCGGCATTGTTTACGGCACTGCGCGTCGCTTCATCCAGTTTGCGCCAGGTCGTTCCGCGCGTGTTCAGCAAGGCTTCCCATCCGAGCGTGTCGCTGAAGCGCTGAAGTAAATCCGCATCCAGTCCGTCGACGCGATAGTCGTGAAACTGGTAAGCCACGCCGTTTGCTTCTAAATACTTTCGGGCCTTTTTTATGGTGTCGCAGTTTTTAATGCCGTAGATCGTCAGCATGGCGGGTTCCCTTCTATTT